>CAYUNA010000212.1:3574-7233 GCA_964445895.1 uncultured Saprospiraceae bacterium
GCTGCATCCATTGCACCGCCTGCTGCATTTTTCAATGCTCCCATTGCACCACCTGTAGCACCTTCTAAATTCTCTTTCAATTTAGTAACCATCGTGCTCATTTGGTCATACTTTGCTTGCATTTCTGCTTTTGCTTCTTCAGTTACACCATCAGCATTCATCTTCGTTTTCAAATCTTCCATTTGCGTACCCAAACGCTCAATTGCTGCATTGGTGTCTGCTTTAAATTTAGTTTTAGCCTCTTCTGCTGCCGCTGCAATAGAATCCGCTTTCATTTTTTCCATTTTCGCTTTCTCTGCTGCTGCTGCTTTACCATCGTCACCACATGAAGACAAAGTTAAAGTACCAACTAACGCGATAGCGAATAAAGACCAGATAACATTTTTCATAAAAAATTCTTTTAAAGTTTGATTGATAAATTCCGTTTGAGGATGCAAATGTATAGCAAAAATATCCATTTTCAATTGTTATTTGAATAAATATTCATTTCTGCACGCCTTTTTTTAAAGCAAAAAACGGCAAAACATGTTCAACTTCGGACATATTCATTAAAACATAAACGTTTTTTTTGGTATTACCAAAAATAAACCACTGACAATCAACCTATTAAAAAAATGGCATTCCGATTGGCATACTCATTAAGCTTTCAATCCTTAATTCAGATTATGTTCTGAAATTATTTTAAAATTTCTTACCAAAACTGGTAATGTATCAAATGTAATACTATTTAGTTCTTTTGTTACAACCTGTCCGTTCGCATCACGAAAGGCTTAGTTAAGTACCCGGACACATTTATTAGCGGAATTTTAGGACTAAGATTCAGCGAATAAATATGTCTGCGCACTTAAGTACATGACTCTATTTATCTGGATATTTTCATAGGAAATGTACTGCAAAATCCGACTTTAAACACAATTAAAAACCAAGTATTTACAAATTATCTATTTTTAATTTTATACAAGCCAAAAACTAAAGACCAATCCGTCCAAAGTCCAAAATATCAAGGAATGCCAAATAATTTATTGATAATAAATTAAAGAATCATCTTTTTTTACTTACCTTGTCACATGATATACTATTTGAATTACTACACGAATACTTTACTTGACATAGACAAATGAAAACCAGTCTAATACCTACAGAAAAGGCTCTATCTGATTTCGTGAATGAAGCCAAGGGACTTATTGCGAAGGATGAAACGTTGGATGCTATCCGCTTTGTCAGAAATCATTTGCCTGAGAACTCTCCTAAGTATGACCTGCTAATTTTGTTGGAACGCCGTTATGAAAGCGTTATAGAAGATACTGTGAAAGGAATGATTTCACCTGAAAATGAGTTACTGGAAAAGAACAAAGTCAGTGGAAACCTCATGGATTTTTTAAATATTTTAAAAGAAGAAGATTTTACAGCAGAAGGCGCGACTAAAAAGGAACTCCAACCTCAAAATGTAGAAAAGCCAGATGTAAAAATAGGAAAAACGCTCTACCAGATTCCTCAAAAAATGCAGCTGAAGGAAGAGGTAGAATGCAAAATCTGGATAGCATTTGACTTAGAAACCATTTTGCAAGAAGTTGAAAAAAAGGAGACTGACGCTGTACGTGAAATCCGAATTTCTAATGTGATGGGTGTGGAATTGTTTACCCACAACAATAGCGAAGCATTTGAAATATCGAGTTATGACAGCACCGAACAAATCATTGAAAAAGGGCTGCCAACGGAATGGACTTTTTATGTGACGCCCCTCACAGAAGGTAAGCATCCGTTAATTTTGCGCATTTCTGTGATAGAAGAAATTGATGGCGAAAAAGTACATAAAACCAAGGTGCTTCGCGAAGTCGTCCAGATTGTAACGGAAGCTGTAGAACCGCTGAAAGATGGCGTGGAAACAAAAAAAGCAGCTGGACTCGTTTTTGCGACTCCTGACGATAGCAGCAATAAACCCAAAGGCGGCGCAGTTGGTGGTAGTGGCGGTTCGGGCAAAGGTGGAAAAGTCGGTATGGCAGGAATTTTAAAAGCTGGTGCTATGATGGCTTTGACGCTTTTTGGAATATATGGTATTTCTGAATATATCGGTTTTAAAAACCCAAGTGACGGGCTTTCTGCGGAATTTCAAGACTGGCAAAAAGTTGAACACAGTCCAAACCCAAATGATGTGATTGCCTACCTGGAAAAACACCCTGCTAGCGCACATGAAACAGCTGCCTTTCAGCGGTTGGATCAGACCGTCGATTCCCTAAGCGCAGTCGGTCATCTCAACAAAACAGATGCTATTGCCAGTGTCCAAGCACTCAAAGTTGCTTATCAAAATTCTGCTCAAACATTACCCAGACTGGACATCAATCCACCAAAACCGATCAATAATAATTCGCCCGTAGATTCTTTGGAAAACAATTTGCCGACTGTAAAAACTGATACCATAGCAACCAAAAATCCGCCAATTGGAAAACAAAACGATGAAAATAAAAAACCAATACCACCTAAATTTAATCCAAAAACAGCTGACCAGGCAAACCCAAAGAAGCCAAAGAAAAAACCAGAAAAGAAAACGGATGATTTGCCACCTTTAGAGGATAAAAAACCAGACTTTAATAATAAGGACAAACAACCTCCAAAAACAGCAATAACAGTTGCCGATTATCCTCACCCGATTGATTGCGAGGTGTCCAAAACCGAAACTCAAATTGCTTGCACGGAAGAGATGATTCAATCCCTGCTGCTAAAAGATTTGAATAAAATTACTAGACCTGAAGGCAATGCCATTGTTTCTTTTACGATAACCAAAGCGGGCGTTCAAGCCAAGTTGCAAGTGGCGAGCAATACCAGCAGTTCAAATGAATTGGATAAAGTGGTGCGACAGACTTTGCGGCATCTACCCAAATTCACGATTGGTCAAAATGCATTGAAAAAACAGCTCAAAGTATCGTACAATAAAAGTGAGAAAAAATGGGCAATAACATTTTTGAAATAGCCGTTTTATTTCTTTTTTCTAAAAATTTGTCCTTTTCGTCGAAGGACTATTTGAAAACGAACAAATTCCCTTATTTTTGAAACTCCTGATTGAAGCTATTGAGGTATCTTCAATGTAAGTATCCGGACTTATTTATTCCGCCATTTATTTTAAATTTTAAACAGACCACATTCAATGAACGAAGATTACGAATACCGCCGTGCTAAAAAAAGAGTAAAAGCTAAAAAAGGTTTCTATTACCATTTGGCAAGTTACGCTATTGTGATTGGTTTTTTATTTTGCCTCAACATAGTCACTTCGCCGTTCGAGATGTGGTGGATTTTCCCAGCTTTGGGTTGGGGAGTCGGCTTGGCATTCCATTATTTGGGCGTATTCGGATTTCCATTTATTAATGTCGGCGGTGCAGAATGGGAAGAAAGAGAAATTGAAAAGGAATTGCGTAAAAAACAACGCGGCCGCCGAAACTTATTAGACTCAAAACCTACCTCTTTAGAAATTAGAGACGAATTAGAGTTGAAAGATCTGGAAAGACGATATAATGACAGGGATTTTGTTTAACAGTCCAGTCTCGGATTCTTTTACTGTTACGGTTCTAAATGATTTCATTCAGTCTTAAGAACAAATAAAATCGTTTATAACCGTTATTTAGTAGAAGGGCTTTCTCATAAAAACTAAAAGGCGCATAGCGACT
>CAYUNA010000213.1:0-3020 GCA_964445895.1 uncultured Saprospiraceae bacterium
GGTACTCAATACCGTGTAAATTAAGTTTCATTATTTTATGAGAAGCGAGAAAATCGCAAGATTTTCGAGCTTCAAAAAAAACACCCGCTTTGCTACAGGCAAAGCGGGTGTGGGCGTTAAGGCGCAGAAACGAGTTTTACAAATTCATTTCTGCCCAAGCACTTACTTTATCAACGTCACATCTCCTTTAAATATCTTCGTTGTTCCATCTACAAATACCACTTCTGCAAACCAGACGAATACTTGTGGGTCAAGTGGTTTGTTTCGCTGTGTTCCATCCCAACCTAAGGAAATATCGTTAGGTGGAATGTCGTAAATTTCATACACCGCTTCTCCCCAACGGTTGAAAATTAAGAATGAATTGATGTTTAACACAATTCCTTGTTTGGCTTGTGGAAAAACAAATTCATTTTCACCATCTCCATTTGGAGAAAAAGCATTAGGTACATAAATTTCCAGGTCTTTACCCACTAAAATGGTTAGTACATCTGATGCGACACAATCTCCTTCCTGTATCATAACTGTATAGGTGGTTGGTGCAGCCGGCATAACAGTATTTGATTGACAAGTATCACAATCGACTGCAAGCGAAGGCACCCATTGCACGCTGTCTAAATCTTCAAATACATAAGGGGCATTGACCTGAATTGTAATGGTCACACTGTCTCCCAAATCAATTTGATTGTCTCCTTCTATATTGGTGTTCAAATTCATCGTTAGTTCTTCTGGTTGTTCGACATCAACTGTTGCTTCAAAAGTACAACCGCTGGCATCTTCTACCAAAATATCATATTCGCCTGCCGATAAATTAGGAAAGAAGTTAGTACTGGAAAGTGGACCTCCATTAAAGGAATAAAGGTATGGCGGTGTTCCATTAGCAACACTATCAATGAGTAATGAACCATTGCCTTCTCCAAAACAACTCGCCATAGAAGATACAATGTTAGGTACAGGAATGCCTTGGTTGGCATCTATAGAAACAGTTGAAACGGCAGAACAACCTAATACTGTGTTCGTTACAACTAACGTATAAACGCCAGCAACCATTACCGTCGGATTGGCAATGGTAGAATCACCTGGGAAGGGAATACCCGTCGCAGTGTTCCAATCATAAATAATGTCTGCACCGACAGAAGTACCATTGCCACCTAATTGTGCCACATTGTCTGGTTCTTCACAAGTTAAGGTTTGCGCCAAGCCAGCATCTGCATTCGGGGCAGCTATAATTTCTACGACAATAGATTCACTATAAGAACAATTGCCTTCGACGTAAGTATAAACCAATTGATGCGTTCCTACTCCAGCTACTGTCGGATCAAATATATTATCATTTGGATTGATAATGCCTTCGCCAGACCATGTGCCAGTGCCACCGGTTCCGCCCGTTACAGTTACGTCCAAAATTTCTTGTCCCAACAAACCATTGAAACAGTATGGACCTATTGGGATAATATCAATCATCACATCAGGACAATCAACCGCAGTACAAGTTGTTTCTACAGTAATATTATCGCATGCACCATTATCGACAACTTCAACCGAAATCGTCACCATATCTAATGGATTTAAGCCCGTTACTAAATAAGTCGTATCGGAAGTCTGTGTACCTGATTGACCTGCCAAAACAGTGACATTGTATCCGTCTGCACCAGCTACGGTATTCCAAATAAATTCGATACTTTCCGTTGTTGTATTACAATCAATTAATGGTGGAATCAACTGACTGTCGATGTCAATGTCATGCGATACCATATCTGATGTACAGCCGTTATCTTCAACGGTTAGCGTGACGATTTGTGTACCTGCATTTGCCCAGGTTACCAAATGTGGACCAGGGCTATTTCCGCCTGGATTAGCGATGCCACCACCAAAATTCCAGGTGTAAGTTGCATTAGCAGATACTGCACCAACGAATTCGATGGTACTCGCGTCATCTTCACAAATCGGTGAGGTAAAGGTAAAATCAATCACAGGTACAGCAAAAACATTAATGGTCGTTGTTTGTGAAGTCACACAAGGGCCATCCGTACAAGTATAGGTAATAATATGCGTACCTACGCCTGCTGCAATTGGGTCAAATACGCCATTAACTGAGTCAATAATGCCGTCACCACTCCATTCACCTACGCAGTTTGGATTACCTGAAACCATTACTTCTAAAGTGGTCGGCACATTATTTTGCAAACAAATATCATCTACAGGCGTAATGTCAATAATGACGGTTGGACAGTCTGAAGCAGTACAATCGGCAGTTGTTGTTACTGAACCACAAACGGTATTTCCATTGGCTGTAACCGTAATTTCGACAACTGTTCCTGTTGAAATATTCGTTACTTCAAAACTGGTGTCAGAAGTCATCATGCCCGTTTCACCACTCAATACATCGACCATATAATCTGTTGCATCAGGAACGGGGTCCCAAAAGAATTCAACACTCGTAGTTGTTGAGCTACAATTGACAACTGGCGCAATTAGTAAATCATCGACTTGAACATCGACCATGAAAATGTCGGATGCACAGCCATTACCATCGGTCACCATGAGTGCGATAGTCTGTGGGTCGGCTGTTCCCCAGCTGACCTCATGCGGTCCTGCACCAGTACCTGGCATTGCTGTTCCACCACCAAAGTCCCAGGTGAAAGTGCTACCGGCAGGCGCATTACCTGTATAAACGACTGTCGAGGTTGCGTCAATACAAATCGGACTGGTTGCGGTAAAATCTGCTGTTGGTGGCACGATGATTTCGATGGCAATTGATTCTGTATAAGTACAGTCTCCATTAATAATCGTGACAGTGACATCATTCATGCCAGGCTGTGCCATATTTGGATCAAAAATTGGATCTTTTGGATTAGGAATACACGACCCTGACCAGCAGACGGAATCCGTAGCAATGCCCGTTACCGTAAATTCTAAAGTAATTGGTGCAGTCGTTCCGTTCGGTTCTAAACAAATTGGTCCAGGATTGATAATGGTAATATCTCCCTGTGGACAATTGGTCGTTTCACAACTGGCAGGAA
>CAYUNA010000213.1:3120-7211 GCA_964445895.1 uncultured Saprospiraceae bacterium
GGTAATGTTGCCACATACAGAATTTGTTTCGACAACCAATTCAATATTGACGGTTTCCATCATACCTAAATTTTCAAAAATGAAAGAAGTATTGGACGTCGAACTACCCGTTTGACCAGACAGCACATTGATGGTATAACCTGTTGCGCCAGGCACTTCATTCCATGAAAATTCAACGCTATTCAAAGTTGCATCGCAAGAGATAACAGGCATGGTTAAAGCTGGGTCCACTTGTACCATTTGAGAATTCATGGTAGAAGTACATCCGTTTTCTTCAACCATTAATGTAATTGTATAAGTACCTGGTGTATCCCAACTTACCTGATGTGGACCAGGACCAGTGCCTGGTGCTGCATTTCCTCCGTCAAAATCCCATGTGTATGTTGCGGCAGAGGAGGCATTTCCACTATAATTAATAACAGAAATACCACTCTCACAAATTGGTGAATCAACGATAAAATCAGCCGTCGGTTGTTCAAAGACATTGATTGTTGTACCTCCATTATAAGTACAGTTGCCTTCAATGTAAGTGACGGTTATTGCATTAGAACCTATACTTGCCAGGTTGGGGTCAAACATTCCATCTATAGTCACTGCGGGGCTTCCGCCAAACTCGAAAACGCCCGTCGGTGTCGCGTCGTCAGTGGTTGGCATTAAACTAATAATGCTTTGCGTACCATCCAGACAAATATCAGAAACAGGGTCAATATTAACTACAATAGGGTCACAGTTTTGCGCAAAGCAAGGGAGTGTAGCTTCACTTGGCATACAGGGGGCGTTACCAATGGCTTGTACCGTAATCGTTACTTCATCATTAGGCATTAGACCCGTTACTTCATAAGATGTTGGACCCGTCATCATTCCAGTTGGACCTGTTACGACAATGACATTATAAGAATCTGCACCGGGGACATCATCCCAGGAAAATTCAATAGAATTGGTGGTTGGGTCGCAATTAATAGTTGGAGGAGGTAGTTCTTCGAAGACTTCAACGGGCACTTCAAATGGGGCAGAAAAACAACCATTTTCTTCGACAGTCAAGACAATCGTCTTAGTTCCACCAGAAGACCAGGTCACGGTATGTGGTCCTTGTCCATTTCCAGGGCTTGCGACTCCTCCGTCAAAATTCCAAATATAATTAGCATTAGCTGCCGCAGAACCCTCGTAAGTAACTGTCGAAGAACTTGTTACACAAAGTGGTGAAGTGGCAGTAAAATCGGCAGTTGGGATTTCTACTCCCTCGATAGTAATATCCTGAGAATAAGGACAGTCGCCATCCATATATTCATAAGTAATTACATTATCTCCGATGACCAATAAATTTGGGTCAACTGTTCCAGCAACCGCATCAATAATCGGTGCACCCACCCAGGTACCTGAGCCATTACCGCTATCACCACTGACGTCCACACTCAAGTTAAATGAGTTACCCATATTATCCAGGCAAATTGGGTCAACAGCTGTAATCGTAATTGTGACATTAGGGCAAGGATCAGAAGTACAAGTTACAGGTACGCTTTCTACATTACCACAGGTTGCATCTCCAAGCGCAGTAACAATGATGGTAACAGATTCATTTGATGCTAAACCATCCACTAAGTAAGTGGTTGGTCCGGTCAGTGTGCCAGATTGACCAGTGACGACCTGAATATCATATCCATTAGCTCCACTAACTGCTGGCCAAAAGAATTCTACGGAAGTAGGGCTGGTTGCAGAACATTCAACCAATGGAGGATCAAGTGGCGCAACGACTTGAATATCCATGGTGGCAACAGTGGAAGTACAGCCATTTTCCTCTACGGTCAACGTTATCGTATAATTGCCGTTTGTTGGAAAAGAAACGTCGTGAGGTCCTTGTCCATTACCGGGAGAAGCACTTCCCGCATTAAAGTCCCAGTTATAAGTAGCACCAGCACTTGCTGTTCCAGTATAGGTTATGGTTGACTCATCAGTTAAACAAATTGGGGATTCTACCGTAAAATCAGCAGTAGGCGCATCATTGACAGAAACAATAATTTCAGCCTCAGTCGTACAGTCGCCATCTGTTGCCAATAGATAATACGTAGTTTGAACATTTGGTGAAACGGTCGAAGATATTTGATTGCCACTATTGGGGGGCGTATCACTATGGAAAGTTATCGTTGAGCCACCATTGAGGTCAACTACATGATCAGCTAAGTTGACATCTTCTCCCATACAAATGGTCTGGTCTTCGATGTCTAAATCTGCACTACCGGCATTTTCCTCCAGCGTTACGGTAATCATATCTGAACAATTAGGCGTAACCGATGTATTGGTTACCATAAGCGTATAATCTCCTGCTTCACTGACTACAATATCGGTTTCTGTACTAAAAAAACCATTTGGACCACTCCACTCAAAGATACCATCTGACGGCATAGAAGTAGCCGCAGTTAAAATCACTGAAGGATTGTCACAATCCAATGCTGGCGGAGGATTGGGGATAATGGCAGCCGTCGTCACAACATCAATAACATCCAAAAAGATAACTGCTTCACACCCATCATCATCAATATAGTCAATTTGATAACTACCTGCAATACAATAATCAGTGCCTTGAAAATTGACACATTCATTCGGACACTTCATTTCTTCTGCATCCTGAATATTTGGTGGATAATTATTAATAGTAACATCATACGTTTGATCACAGCCATCTGGTTGCGGAAACGAATAAATTCCTGAAACACAGACTTCCGTTCCCTCAATTGTCAAGCATTCACCAGGGCATAAAAGTTCGTTTAGAAATATCGTTGGTATAGCCATGCCAACTGTCACATTCACACAATCATCTGAAAAATCTCCACAAAATGGGGGAGCACCACCATCAAATTGACCTTGCACCGTTGAGAGGGATTGTCCAATCAATCCACTGACCATAAATTCATCATCAAAACTGACAGAGAACCCACAAACAGTATAATCGCCTTGTCCTAAAGATCCCAAATCCGGAGTAGCGTCCACCCCAACTATTGAACCTGTATTGGCATCAGCAATAATGTAAGTATATTGATAGTCGGGGTCGGTAGTAGCACCGTTTGGTGGCAAACTCAAAACGGCATTATCTTCACAAACCGTCAAATCTGGACTATTCAACATTCCTCCTTCTGCAAAGCAAACGTTATCACAGGAAAGAGTACCACTTCCTCCCGTTGCTGCAGCAGTAATTTCAGTTGGCTGATTAGAGAAGTTTGTAATCAATAAAATAAATATATCTCCACTCTGCGCCGATGCTGGAATCAGAACCGTTTCACTCGCATTTGGTGAATAGCTACAACTTACAGGAAAAGGAAGAGAACCACAAGCATTCGTTGCTGATGTTAAATCAGGATAGGGTCCCCAAAGCGCAAAATCAATATCTACATTATTGCTATTGGTCAATTGTATATTTAAAGACCCAGGACTGTCCATCTCCAAATAAAACCATGATGGATTGGGTTGAGTTAATAAACAATCGTAATTATTACCAAATGGTGCGGCAGGTTGATTTGTTGTCGCAGAATAAGCGTTTCCATTAAAGTCACAAAACGCAGCGGAATCCTCACAAGTTAATCCCGGGTCAATTTGCGCTTGTGCCGAAATACAAGAAGCGAGCAGCAGGAGCGTTAGTGTTAATGCTTTAGCGGTTTTGGATAAAAATTGTTGCATAGTTGTGATTGAAAATGAAAAAATAATTGGAAAAGGCTTATAAGATGTTGTGAAACAAGCAAGCATTATTTTGTTATTTTTCATGAGTACATAATTACAAAGAGGTCATTCTTACCATTTTTGAAATGATAAAAAACCTAATTTATGATTAAATAAGCAACGCGAAACTAGACATGCTCTTAATAACCTAGGATGCCTTTAAGAATCTGAGGTTATTAGTTTCTCGTTACTAAAACAGATATTGCTATCTGAAATTTTAAAAAAAAGGGTAGAAAAATTTCCAAATTAACAGGCTTCGTCAAGAGTTGTGGGATTGTCTAAATATTTAGTTTACTGGTAAAAAGTTTAGCTGTTCTTCTCATTGATTTAATTTGGCTAATTAGAGTAGATAAGTTAAAGAGAGAATGGTGAGTTGCTTTTTT
>CAYUNA010000214.1:0-7202 GCA_964445895.1 uncultured Saprospiraceae bacterium
AGAGCGAAATTTCCCTGAATAGAAGTGCTAATTTCCCCTTTTGATTTCCTGCTAAAAGTGAATTGCTGTATTTTAAACACAAAGATACTAAGTAATGGTGAAAAGACCCGAACGCCGATTTTTAAATTTTTCCAAATTCTTTTAACATTGTTTCAACATTGTTGATAACCATCCGCCGTTCAAAGGAAAATTCACCTGATTCGGTTTCAACAAATTCAAATAAAATTAATGCCTTTTTTAATTTAGAACACGCCACAGCTTTGTTAGCTAATTTTAAATGCAACTCGCCTTCTTTGGCTAATAATTCCGCTAAAAATTCAATTTGGTGGATATTTAGATTTTTCTCTTTTTGTAAAACGGTTAACAAATCTGCTTCCGCCAAACCATCCAACCAATCGCCTTCAATTTTTAAATGTTCTTGATATGCTTCTTGAATGAGTTCCAAACCTTTTGGTGGTTTCATGCCCATTAATTGTCCAAGGACTTTGGATAGAGCATCAATCATACGTTGGATATAGTCTTTTTGTATCATGTTTATTTGCTTGTAAAAAAAATGACGCTAAATAATTCGATTGCCTACATCGCTGAAGTAGCAGTCTACTATTTACACATTTTCTTTTGGAATCAATCGCACCACATCACCAACTTTTATCGTTCCGCCTAGGATGACGCGGGTAGTCAGACCTCCATGTCCCCGCATTGCATTATAGCCGCCTGGACCAAAATTTTCTTCCATCCTCGAACACGGATGGCAGTGCCCTGTTGTTTCCAAAATCACCGATTCTCCAATGCGAAATTGATGGTCTTTTAACGCTAATAAATTAATCCCTGAGACTAATATGTTTCGACGAGTCAAGGCAACATCTATCTTTTCGATACTTAAAAACTTTGCTACAGCGTCGAGATGTTCTTGCTGAATTAAAGTAACTTGTCGCTTACCACTTTGGCCACTGTATCGATCACCAACCAAGCCATTTTCGGTCGTTACTTGAGCGGATTCAACAATTTGCATATCCACACGTTTCGCAGGACGCAAACCAATCCATTCGACCCTTCCTGTTTGCGGCAATGTGTTTAGTAATCGTTTCATGTTTGACATCAAGGAAAATTTTTGAGCAAATATAAACTTATAAATTGGAATCTATTCATACTGCTGGTATTTAAGCCTTGATGCCTGTATGCCCTACATTAAAGCTGCCATCTTACTACACCAATCGTCCCTATGTTGCGTCGATTTTGTTGTCAAAACCTAAATCATCGTCCGTTTTAGTACCGCTATTAAATGGGTTGTGAAAGTTCATTTTGAAATGTTTTAGGTAAAATTTGTTATATGTCAATTTCTTTAAAGATATTGGGGCTTGTAAATGGTGAATGATTGGGAATTAATGATTAATGAGGGGGATTGAGCCAAATTTTGATTTTGTAAAATTAGACAATGAAATTTTTAAAAAATTATTTATCGCTTTTTTTTATTGGGGCTTTAGTATTTTCAATTGGGTGTGATGATGACTCACCTCCACCACCTCCTCCAACTGTAAAAGAAACACCATTTTCTGTACCTAAGTTTTCAAGCGATTCGACTTATCAATTTATTGAAAAGCAGTTGAGTTTTGGCCCGCGTGTTCCCAATACGGAAGCACATCAGGCTTGTAAAAACTGGTTGGTTCAAAAGTTTAATGAATTTGGAGCGACGGTTATTGAGCAAGATTTTAAAGCAACAGCTTATAATGGAAATGTTTTGAATGGTACAAATATCATTGCCCAATACAATCCTGAGATGAAAAAGCGATTGGTTTTTGCTGCACATTGGGATTCGCGACACGTAGCAGATTCTCCGATAAATGAAGAGCGTAAAAAAGAGCCAATTCTGGCGGCAGATGATGGCGGTAGTGGCGTAGCTGTTTTATTAGAAATAGGTCGTGTTTTGCAAGCCAATGGTTTGGAAAATATGGGGGTTGATTTGATTTTATTCGATGCCGAAGACTATGGAGATGACAACCGTGAAAATGCCAATATGGACTCGTGGTGTCTGGGGTCACGTTATTGGTCAAAAAATCTGCATGCAGAAAATTATCACCCGAAATACGGTATCTTATTAGATATGGTAGGTTCAAAAAATGCTACTTTTCCAAAAGAAGGAAAATCTATGCGTTATGCCCCTGCTATTGTTGAAAAAATTTGGGGATTGGCGCAAGCAAAAGGTCGCGGCAATTATTTCACCAATAATCGACGTGAAGTGGGCATCGACGATCATGTCCCAGTAAATATCAATGCTAAAATTCCGATGATTGACATCATTAATATGTCTCAAGAAACGCAGACAGGCTTTGGGCTTCATTGGCATACTCATAATGACAACATGGATGTGATTAGTAAAAAAACACTGGGAGTTGTAGGAAGAACGATGTTGGAAGTGATTTATCTGGAAGCAGCAGGAAAACTATAAAATGGAGTGAGGAGTCAGGAGTGAGGAGTCAGGAGTCAGAATTACCGCCTAACTCTGACCCCTGACCCTTCACTCCTAATACCTGACTTTCAAAACCTTAATTATGGCAAACGAAAAATACATCAAAAATTATATCAACGGGACGTTATTACCCGCAGATTCAGGGGAATATTTGGATAATTATAATCCTTCGACCGGGAAAGTTTACTCGCATATTCCAGATTCAGATGAGCGGGATGTGCAGCGGGCGTATCAGGCGGCAGAGAAGGCTTTTCCGAGTTGGTCAAAATGTGGGACACAAAAACGGTTTCGGATATTGAACCGAATTGCGGATATTTTGGAGCAGGATTTGGACAAATTTTCACGAGCAGAAAGTATGGATTCTGGCAAGCCGTTGAGTATGTCCAATACTGTCGATATTCCGAGGGCAGCTGCCAATTTTCGATTTTTTGCAACGGCAGTTTTGCACTTTAGTTCAGAATCGCACCATAACGAAGGAGAGGCGATTAATTTTACGATGCGGCAACCAATTGGTGTGGTGGGGTGTATTTCACCATGGAATTTACCGTTGTATTTATTCAGTTGGAAAATTGCACCTGCTTTGGCTACTGGAAATTGCGTCGTGGCCAAACCATCTGAAATGACGCCAATGACTGCTTTTTTATTATCAAAAGCGTGTATCGAAGCAGGACTGCCTCCAGGTGTTTTGAATATTGTACATGGTTTGGGTCCGAAGGCAGGACAAGCGATTGTCGAGCATCCATTGATAAAAGCAATTTCCTTTACGGGCGGTACTGCTACCGGTAAAAACATTATTAAAACGGCAGGGCCGATGTTTAAAAAATTGTCGCTCGAATTGGGAGGTAAAAACCCAAATATCATCTTTGCTGATTGTGATTTTGATGAAATGATGGTCAACACCCTGCGGTCTTCTTTTTCTAATAATGGTCAAATTTGCCTTTGCGGTTCTCGGATTTATGTGGAACGACCAATTTATGAGCGGTTTCGGGAAGAGTTTGTCAAGCGAACTAAGTTTTTAAAAACAGGTAACCCATTTTCTGACGTAACTGACCTTGGCGCGGTGGTTTCAAAAGCGCATTTGGAAAAAGTGCAAAGTTATATTTCACTCGCAGAGGTGGAAGGTGGAACCATTCTTTGTGGTGGGACGACGGTGGAGATGGATGGCGATTTAGCGGAAGGTTACTATCTTCGACCGACGATAATTGAAGGACTTTCCAATGACTGCCGCACGAATCAGGAAGAGATTTTTGGGCCAGTAGTCACTATTCAGCCATTTGATACAACAGAGGAAGCGGTCGCACTTGCCAACGGAACACAATATGGTCTATCCGCAACTTTATGGACTAAAAATATCACGCGCGCCAACCGGATGGCAGAACAATTACAAGCTGGAATTGTCTGGATAAATTGTTGGATGGTGCGAGATTTGCGAACACCATTTGGAGGAGTAAAAAGTTCGGGAATTGGACGAGAAGGTGGTCTTGAAGCGTTGCGTTTTTTTACAGAAGCTAAGAATGTTTGTATAAAATATTGAAGCATTAACTCGATTGTCTTGATTGACTCGATTTATTAGCACGGTGGCATAATCGAGTCAATCGAGATCATCAAATCAATCGAGTTAATCAGTCTACTGCCCGTCCACTTGCTCGACTTTGGTGACAAAATACTTCGTGTCACCGAAAAAATCTAATTGGAAGTATTTTTCAACATAGTGTAACTTCACCTTAGAACCTTTGTCAACTGCCTCTTCGATTTCTTTCACTACTGCATCATCATCTACCGAAAATGACCAAACGGTTGTGGCCATATCACCGTCGCCGCCACCATCAGAAAAGCCGCCGACATTTAGTTCGCCTTCCCAAGTTTTGAACATCACACCTTTTTTGCTAATCTTCATCACATTGCCCGCCCGATAGCCTTCACTATAACTGCCAAAAGCGAAGAAGCTGGCTACTCCAATAGCCAACAAAATGATAATGATTATTCCGATTTTTAAGCCAGAGAATATCTTTTTGAAAATAGATGGTTTCTTTTTTTCTTCTGATTTATTTATTGCTTTAGAATCTGCCATGATTTTGTATTTTTAAATTTTAGAAAGCAAAGGTAAGAAGAAAGGCAAGTTTTGTTGTTGATTTTCAAAAACTTTTAACTAATTGAAATGTATATATTTGCAATTCAATCAGAAAACAACATTTAATGATAACTATAATTTGCGGCACAAACCGCCCAAACAGTGAGACTGCTAAATTTTCTAAAAAATATTTTGACCTTTTTAAAAGTAAAGGAGCAGAGGTTAAATTATTGGAATTGGAAAAAATACCGCATGATTGGTTTTTTGCGGATATGTATGATTCAAAAAAACAAGCTCAAAGTATCGCTAAAGTGCAAGAAGATTATTTTTTTTCAGCAGAAAAATTGTTTTTTGTTTCCCCAGAATATAATGGAAGTTTTCCTGGAGTTTTGAAGTTGTTTTTGGATGCCATTTCGATTAGAGAATATCCACGGAATTTTAAAAATAAAAAAGCTGCATTGAGTGGTGTCGCCTCTGGACGGGCAGGGAATTTACGAGGAATTGACCATTTGACAGGCGTTTTACATCATGTAGGGACGACTGTAATGCCGCAGAGTTTGCCCATTTCTTCGATTGGGTCTTTGAAGGATGAGGCAGGGGAAATTAATGCTGATACTGTGAAGGCGATGGAGGCGTTTGTTGATACGTTTTTGGCGTTTTAAATCATGGTGGTTTTTGAAAATCACCATGATTTGGATAATAAAAAAAAGCCGTCTCCAGAAATGAAGACGGCTTTTTTTAAATATTAAGTTCACATTATAAATTCATTATTTAATCACCAACTTCCCGCTACTCATCAATCCATCCGCTTTAGATTCCACTTGATAGAAATACATGCCGCTTGGTAATTCTTCGCGTTTTACGGAAAATTGATTGCTCGTAAAATTAAACGTTTGCAACAACCGCCCTTGCAGGTCATAAACTTTAAATAAACCATTTCGGATATCCAAGCCAGTGATTTCAACTGTCGCCTTGTCCTCGAAAGGATTCGGGAAAATGTTGATTTTAGCAGTTGGCATCGGTGCAGCAGAGGTATTGTCGAGAAGGTCGATAAAA
Organism: uncultured Saprospiraceae bacterium; assembly: GCA_964445895.1. Classification (GTDB taxonomy): domain Bacteria; phylum Bacteroidota; class Bacteroidia; order Chitinophagales; family Saprospiraceae; genus CAYUNA01. The sequence continues at coordinate 5,595 of CAYUNA010000214.1, forward strand.
TCTCTGCCGATGGTGTGGAAAACCATGTTGGTAATGATAGGTTCGTTGAAGTCAAAATAGATAGCTGCCTCGTTTTCAATAACAGTTTCGAGGGCTACATCAGGATATTGAGCTACGCGGAATTTTACATATCCTTGAGAAAATGCCACGTTGACATTGCTGTCAGGAAGAGCGATATTGTCAAAATTGAATTTCAAAACATTGTCTCCCAAAATCGTAAAATCATACGGGTGGCTGCTTGCCCCTGGGCGTACGGATAATGGATTTAAATTGACATCCAATGTATCAATCACCACAACGTTGAATGCGGTATCTGTTCCTGTATTCTGGAAGCGAATTTGGTATTCAATATCTGTATTTTGGTCAATATAATGGTCGTCTCCGTAGCCGGTGACCATCGCCATTTTGTCATTCGGGTCAAACGAACCGATATTTTCAATACAATGGATAGAAACAAATGGGTCGTTGTCGTTTTGCACGAATTGCGTGACCATACCGAGGCTAAAGTTGCCATCTGTACTGCAACCTTCAATGGCTAACGACGGGGCAGACAAGCCAGGATGATTGGGAACCTGGTCAGCTTCCAACCGCCATGTGCTACCATTTGCAGGCATGACAATTTCCGTTGAAGCGCCTGCAACCAGGTTGAAAGTGCCTGTGTTGTACATGATGAAATCTTCGATAACGATAAATTGCGCATCGTCATTCATATCGTTGTCACCTACGTTGGTGATGAGGAAACGCACCTCATTGCCATCGCAAGTTCCTGTGATGTCAATACTCGCACCACTCCAATCCGGACTCATTGGGTCACACAAAACATTAGGGTAAATATTGGCTTGTACACAGTGAGTTTGTCCCAAAACTGCATCGCAACTTACGGTCACATTCACTTCAAAACTTCCACATTCTGCGGCGGGTACATTGCCTAAATCAAAACGATAAGTTGTACCGTCGATAGCGGTCCAGGGCAGCGTACTGCTATTGATATTTAAAAATGCATCGAAATCAACTTCGATATAGGCATCCGTTGCTTCTATATTTCCAAAATTGCAATAGTTGACGGTATAAGTATTGTCGAAACAGCGTCGCAAATACGGTACCGCCACATCAACGGACAATTGCGGACAATCTTCGATAACTTGCACAGGGAAGTCAATTTCAATCGTATCCAAAATATTGGTTGTCGAATTGATGAAGTAATTATAATCGCAATTTTGACCATAATTAAAACCAGTCGCCAGACTGACGCGCAAGTATGGATTTAAATTATTGACATTGACAACTGAAGAATCTGGCGTGAAGAAAATAAAATCTTCAGGTAAGGTAATTGTATAGTTTCCTTCCGCATCAATCGTAAAATCAGGCGGCAATACCACAATGCCGGGGTCAGTAGCGAGGGTGTCGTCGATGGCTTCCAACTTAACTTGCCAGGTGTCGAGACCCATTTCACCCGTATCGTAGGTACAGTCTTCGTTTTCGTCAACAAATATTTTTCCGCGAATAATTTGTGGTGGATTGCTTTGTAATAATAAGATTGTGCTACAATCACTGGTATTGCCTGCTGCGTCGGTTACGGTTAAAACAATGTTGTTCGCGCCAATATTA
>CAYUNA010000215.1:0-7198 GCA_964445895.1 uncultured Saprospiraceae bacterium
TCCTCAATCCCCAAAGCAATCCCCGTCACCTCATAAATCCGCATCCCCTCATTCCACAAATAAGCATCGCCAACAATCGCCAACTGTTCCCCGCGCTTCTCAACCGAAGAAATATGCACCTCCAAATGCATATTTTCCACACCCAATAAAATCTGTCCGCGATATTTCCAAACCGTCTGATGATTCGCCAATTGCACAAATTTTGGTGACTTAAAATCCTTGCCCAAATCCTGCTGCAACGCATATACCTGCATCGCCTGCAAAATGGATTCTACGCCCAAAGAACCCGGCATTACAGGGTCTTGGTAGAAGTGACAGGTGAAAAACCAGTCGTAAGTTTTGACAAATTTAGTGGCATGAATGTAGCCTTTTCCGTGCTTGCCGCCGTCTTTAGCAATGATTAAATTGTCGAGTAAATTCAACTGATTTTCTGCCAATCGGTAATGTGGTTTGGTGGCAGGGGCTTTGAATAATTTCATTTTTCCATACAGCGAATCGAGCTTGATTTGCATATAATCTTTCGCCGTCAAACCCTCCGTTTTGTACCAAGCCGCAACTTCCGCGCCCTTGTCTAAGCCCGCTTGTGAAGCCAAGGCATCGCCAGGGAAAAAGCCGAACGATGATTTTCCTTTATAAAAAACGTGCCCATCTACTGACAGCTCAAAAGTATAATTTTGTAAAATCGTTCCCCCCAATGCGATAGACGAAACAAGGATAGATTTATTGGAAATCGTCTTGCCTCTGAAATCTGTTCCTGTTGGCAAATCAAACATTTCGCCGTCGCCATCTAAGTTTCTGAAATACAGGTTTTTATCCGAAAATTGTAAAGTACTGCCTAAATATGCGCCCAATAAACCGCAGGGCTGCAAGGCAATTTCCATCAAGACCGAATACGGCATCGTCACCGCTGAATTTTGCTCGTAATACCATGCATCCGTCGGCACATCATATTCCGCAAAAATAGTGGAAGGCTTGGAGAAATCACCGCGCGTGCCATCGACTTTTAAAACTCGCGAAATCAATTGCAAATCCGTATTTGGCTGCCGCGAAACCGTGCGACCGTCGTAACAAGCGAAGTCTGGCCCGAAGCATTTTGACAAATCATCCAAAGCAAAAGTCGTGATGTCGTGTTCGTTCATCACTGCGCCTTCTGAACGTGGCGAAATTTCAACACCCGCCGATTTTTCGAGGTATTTTGGATTGTCTTTTTCGCGCAATTGCAAGCCCAGGTTTTCAAAATGAACCGTCACTACCCCATCCGAAATGATTTCCAAATCACCAATCACATACGGATTTGGAATCAAGCCGATTTCCTTAATTTCTAATTTATATATTAATTTGGTGTCTTTCGGTGTCACTTGTTTTCGGCAACGAACCTTCTGCGGCAGGTCAAAAATTGGCTGATAGCGCGCGTCTTTTGTCAACCGCTGAAGTCCCAACATCAACATAAAAAAGCGCAATAAATTTCCGCCTCCTTCTGCTTGCAACGACCCCGCCAACACATTGTCATCTCGGAAATGACAAGGAAAATACCAATCGTCAGGATGCAAATCCTTCTCCGCTACGATATACCCCAAACCATACGAACCGCCCGTCAAATCTACTGAAGTAATGCGGTCAATCATCAAAATTTTCTCTGGTGGAAGGCACAAAGAAGGGTTGCGACCATTGGCAAAATACGACTCATTTTCAAAACATTTCTCTGCTTCGCCATTGATTAAATGCTGCAAATCTGTCTTAGAAAAGGTTGTTTTTTTGGTATTCAATAATGGCGTAAAATAGCGTTTTTTTGCGTTCTCTTTCACCGCCAATTCTGCCTGTGTGTAAACAACGCCCGCACCTTCTTCTAACTGTTGGTCACCAAAAAATCCAGCACAACCGCCATCCATTTTTAACACCAAACGGTCTTCTACATAGCAACGATAGCTAAAGAAGAAAAGCATATTATCGCCATTTCTGACAAAGGAATTAATCGAAATATCGTAGCGCAACGTCTGCCCTTCAAACGGCAAATCATCCACAAAAGTCAGCGTACAATCAAGTAAACGATAGACTAAATCACCCTTATTTTGAAAATCTGCACCCAAATAAGAAATCAATAATAAATCACATTGCCCAGACTCCACAGATACCGCCCACGGAATTTGTCGGTCGGTCGTAAACCACGCATTGTAAGGAATATCGTACTCCGTTTGCATCGTTGACGGCTTGTATTCGCCCAGTTTGCCTTGCAAACCCGTCACCCGACTCACCAATAAATATGGATACATTGGCAACATCACCCGACGGCGATATTGGTCGATAATCGCATATTCAGGGCCGAAAACATTGGCAATCTTTCCAGTTGCAAATTCCTCTAAATCGGCTTGCGAAAAGATGATTTCTTTACCTTCCAACTGTTCGCCTGATGCAAAATCTTGTAATCTCAAACCGTTTTCACCGATTTTTGCAACAGCAGTAGTTGTTGTATTATTTTGTCCAATAATAGTCGTTTCCATAAAGGATGTATTTTTAAACGTTGTATCTCGAATCTCAAATGCAGGCTGCCCGGTATCCAATACCGAGTATCCAGCACCTACTTCGACCAACTCTTTTTTATATTTTAAATTGGCAAATTGCGCTCGACTTTCTTCATTCAAAATCGTATCAAAAATGCGCTTTCCGCCAGGTATAATCTTCTTTAAAAAAGTTCTTTTCTGTGTTTGTTTTTCATCTGTCTTATAAAAAATAGACATATCCAAATCAACGCCATGACTAATCAATTGCGCCAACAATTCCACCAAAGATTGCGCATCCGTTTTGCCTTTTTGATTAAAAGCGACGGCATGGTGTTCTTGATTTTTTAAAATAGTTTGAATCCAATTGGTACAGGTTGAGTTGGCGCCCATTTCAATAAAAATCCGTGCGCCCGCGTCGTAAACATTCTGTACATTGGCTGGAAAATCGACTTGATTGGCACAAACCGCCGTTGAATTTTTCGCAATAGCTTGATTTTCAAATGGAATTTTTGTTTTTGTAATGCTGGAATAAAAGTCAATTTTCGGGTCAGTTCCCAATTCAAAATTGTGCATTTTCAACAATCCCACTTCCTCTTTTTTACAAAAATCATGGTGAATCACATTTTGAAATGGAATCACTACTGTTTGGCAATTTAGTTTTTCCGCAATCGCCAAACACGCCGTTTTATCACCAGAAATAACGACTTCATTGTTTGTATTGATAAATGTCAAATAGACCTTTTCCTCAGTTTTAATTAGCTGTTCAACCTCCGATTTTGGAGCAAGCAAAACCAAGGAAATCCACCGTTCTTTCGCTTCTTCTGTCGTAATATTCCAATGTTCTGCCAACAATTCTAAATCACCCGCAAAGCGATTTTTGAAAATTGGCGACTCCTGAAATTCCTTCGCTTCCCCCGACTTCCATATATCCAACGAATACCACATACTGCTACATTCTCCCATGCTATACCCCATCGCTATTTGTGGTTCAACTTTAAAAACAGAACGTAGCAAATGCGTAAAATTCACCGAATAAAATACGCCCGACGACATCATTGCAATCGCATTTTCGTAAATATTCGGCGGCGTGGCTTTGGCATTTTGCATTTTTGGAAACAAATAATCCGACCAGATATAATCATCCAGATTCGGCATCATTTCCTCGTACTTCGTCAATAAATCAGGGAATAACTGAAACAAATCTTGCCCCAAGCCCGTGTAAGCCGTTGCCGAACCAGGATAAACGAATGCTACTTTGCCTTTTTTAGCTAAAGGATTGGGTGTGAAGTAACTGCCCCGAGGTGTTTTCAGGGTTTTGTTTTCTTTAAAAGAAGAAACAATCTGATTTTTAAAAAATTGAATTTCTTGCGCTAAGTCTTTTTTGTTTTTGGCAATTAGGACAATTGTGTAAGATTCCCCCCCCGCCCCTAAAGGGATGCTATCTTGTAGTAAATGATTGGAATTCTCGGTTATGCCCGTGCGGTACTCCCCTTTACGGGTCGGGGGTAAATTCTTTTGATAAAACTGAAAGGCAATTTCCGCTAAATCCGTATCCGTTTCATTCGCAATTTCTAAAGCTGACAATTTATGAATTAAATGTCGCGTATCTTTTCCATTTAAAGAAAAAATTAAAGGAGTATTATTTTTTAAAAAATGAGTATTATCCCCTGCCCCTAAAGAGGTGCTGTCTTGTGGTAAATGATTGGATTTTTCGATTAACCCCGTGCGGTACTCCCCTTTAAGGGTCGTGGGTATTACCGCCTCCGAAATCCGCACCTGCAAATTACCCAAACCATTCACCGCCGCCATTCGTTTCGTAGCTCCATTTTGTAAAATCCAAGGACGCGATTTATCAGGAAAATAATAGCTGTTTTTTGCAAATTCAGCTTCATTTTTCGGCGCATCCCAATTTGGAATACCCGGAATAAATCGGTGATGCACACACAACGCCGTTTTTATCAAACTTGCAATACCTGACGCAGCATAAGTGTGCCCAATATTTGTTTTTACGCTTCCCAAGGCAACGGCTTGATTAGGGGCGTTTTTTAATACGAATGCTTGTTCTGCTGCATCTTGGGCTGCCATTCCAGTCGCTGCCAATTCTAAATAGCCGCCATTTGATACCGTTTTCTGTTGCCCAATTTCATCAATAACGGCGTACACTTTTTGGTCTAAAACATCGCTTTTCTTTTTCAAAACAATCGCCCCTGCCCCTTCACCAATCAGCCAACCGTTGTCATTTTTATTAAAAGATAAACTCGGTTTTTCATTTGAATTAACGGCTTCTTTTCGGTTTCTCAACAACACATTTTCCAGTCCTCCAGAGAAGTCAACGCCGCCTACAACCACCGCTTCTACTTCACCCAAGGACAGCATATTTTGCGCAATTTCTAAGGCTTTAAAAACAGAGTTTTCACCACAAGAAACGGTAAAAGCAGCACCCGAAAAATCCCATAAGGCCGCAATCCGACTTGCCATGATATTTCCAACAAAACTCGTATGCTGACTCGGTGTTTGCGCTCCATCTCGATAATAAATTCCATTTTTACACAACGATTCCAACTCTGCCTCTTCCGCTGCATCCAATTCAATGTTGCTACGTTGCAACGCCTCTTTTAACTGCCAACTCACATCCCAACGTGCCAGATAATGATGAATTGCCAACTCCGATTCCATCGCAATCAATACCGCAACATTTTCGCTTTCTGACAAGCCCGCATCCTTCAACGCATTGTCTGCAATTTTTAAAATTAACGCCTGTTGAGGTTCTAAAGTCTCCGCTTCTTTTGGTTGAATTTTATATCTAAAAAGGTCAATTTCAAAGTCTTCAATGTATGCGCCTTTCGGTGCTTGTCCATCCGCAAATCCGTATTCTTTTAGCAATGCCTCATTTTCCTCAAATCCTTTCCACCGACCTTTTGGCAATGTTTTAAAATGCTGTTTTCCATTATAAATAGTCCAATAAAAATCTTCTAAATTGGTACAATCGCCAAAATGCGCATCCATTCCAACAATCGCCATCGGCTGCAATTCGACTGGTTTTTCACCTATGGCTTTCGGCTGATTTTTGTCATAATTATGCACGACCATGTGTGCATTTGTTCCACCAAAACCAAAAGAATTGATGCCCGCCTGTTTGTTTTTATCCGTCCAAGGAATTCGCTCGGTAATGATGTGTTCTTTACCCATCCAACCATTGTCTGGCAATACGGGGTCTTGCAAATTAATATTTGCAGGAATCTCCCCTTTTTGCATGGACAACAGTACTTTCAGCAGACCCGTCATGCCCGCTGCGGTCAGCAAATGCCCCATATTTGACTTCACCGAACCCAATAGCGGCTTGACCTGATATGCTTTAAAAAAGTTGCAAATGGAGTTCATTTCCGTCACATCACCCAGCGGCGTTCCTGTGGCATGACATTCTAAATAGTCTGTATTTTTAGGTTGAATCTCGCCATGATACGCTCGTTCAAATGCTAATCGTTGCCCTTTCGGATTTGGACTCAATAAAAACTTTCCACGTCCATCATTCGACAAACCAATACCGCCAATTACTGCTAAAATATTATCTCCGTCACGCTCCGCATCTTCCAATCGCTTCAACACCACCATACCCGCACCTTCCGACGAAACCAGTCCCGCCGAGTTTTTATCCAATGGCACAAAAGCCTCATCCGCAGGCGCATACGCATGAAAAATCGAAAAACCCATGTGAATAAATAATTGGTCAGAAGCACAAACCGCCCCCGCCAACATGAGGTCTGATTTGCCCGTCACCAATTCATCACAAGCCAATTTTATTGCATATAAAGAGGTCGCACAAGCCGCATCCAAAGCATAATGATTGCCATTCAATCCCAACGCATCATTGACCATTTCCGACGGGGTTTGGGTCAATACTTCATTGTATGGCAACGGCTGATTAGAGCTTAATTTAAAATCCTTATCGTTCAATAATTTCTGCGCAGCCGCCTCTACTGTTTGCGTATAAACTGACGATAATAATTGATGCGACGACCCCGTTGGAAAGGATAAATTTCCAAGAATCAACCCACACTTTGCCCGACTTTCCTTGTCCTCCAAATAACCGCTATCGCGCAAGGCTTCTTTCGCCACATAGAGTGGCCATTGGTACAATTTATCTTGTTTTGCTAAATAATCGGCAGGCAATTCGTAGCCCGTCGGGTCGAATTGAAAGTCGCGGATGTAGCCGCCTCGTAAGGAATAGCATCTATCCACCACTCCCTTTTCTGGTTGGAAAAATACGTCGGGATTCGCTCCAAAATCCGCTTCGGTTGCCAAGCCTGTGAGGTCTTTTTCTTGCAGGAGGTTTTGCCAAAATTCGTCTGGTGTGGACGAGCCTGGGAAGAGGGCGGAGGTTCCGATGATGGCTATTTTTTGCATATTGTTGCTATCCTTTTCAATAAAATAAAGTCGTAATTAAATCTTGTTTTTCTCTTCCTGAATTTTGCAATAATGGTCAAAAGTCATTTTTTAAGGCATTATAAAGTTTCAAAGGAATTTCAATTACTAAGTGCGTCTGTCGCCAAATTTTATCTTTACTTAACTCATCTTCATGAGCATTAAATCGTACGTCTGCAATAGTCGCATCAAGAAAACTGTACAGAAAGAACTTGCAAAACTCATTATCGTCAATTGTCATTATTTAAAAATTAAGTTATAAGGCAATTCAAGAGTGC
>CAYUNA010000216.1:0-7164 GCA_964445895.1 uncultured Saprospiraceae bacterium
GTGTAGCGTATCAAACGGTTGAGCTATTTTTCAATGTTTTTACAGAGCAACTCAATGTGGCAGCAGCGGAATTCAATAAAGCTAATGCTGATACGCTGTATAATATTTCACAAGGACGTTTTTCGGTGGGTAAAATTGCGGAAACGGAATTGCTACAAATTGAATTGAGTGCGATGAATGAAAATGCGAATTTGGCGCAAGCCGTTCTCAATCTCCAATCAAGTACCGAGCGATTGCGTAACTTTTTGGGTATCAAAAACCCAGTCCAATTTGCGCTAACGCCACCCGATAAGCTACCCGATTTTGAAATCAATGCAGAAATGGCTTTACAAAGCGCGTTCAATAACCGAAGTCAGGTCATTGGCTATCAACGTAGATTACTCGAAGCAGAAGCGGAAGTTGCCCAAGCAAAAGCAGAAAGTGGCGCGACCATCAATCTTAGTGGGCGCATCGGACTCAACAAAACCAGTAAAGAATTGGGCGATGCCTACGCGACTCCGTACGATGACTATCAGCGAGCAGCGTTGCAATTGAGTGTACCAATTGCAGATTGGGGAGCAGGTGAAGCGCGTCTTAAGGTGGCACAATCAAACCAAGAATTGGAACAAATGAGTGTCGAACAGGAACGCATTAATTTTGAGCAGGAAATCTTATTGAATGTCCAACAATTTGACTTGGTCAGAAATCAAGTCGCCCTCGCCAAACGGGCTTACGACGTATCTATCAAACGTGAAGACATCACTCGAAAACGGTATTATATTGGAAAAATTGGTATTACAGATTTGAATATTGCGATTTCAGATAAGGAAAGTGCGCGGCGAAGCTATATTGAAGCGTTACGGTCGTTTTGGTTAGCGTATTACGATATTCGGCGGATTACTTTGTATGATTTTGAAAAGGGTGAGGCTTTGATTAAGATTAAAGATTAAAATCACTTTATGAAGACTAGGAGAACTCAAGATACAGTTCATTATCTAATTTTTATCCGAACCCACTTAATACCCAAGCGAGAAAATCGCAAGATTTTCGAGCTTCAAACACCTCACTCCCCCGCGCCTGTGGCGCGGGGCGGTGGGGTCTTAAGTGCCTCGTAGTAATTAATACCACGTAAGTTTACCTTCATTTATCCACTCTCCCCTTCTAAATTCAACTCCGGCAACGTATAATCAAAACTTTCCAGCGCCTCATAAACTACCTGATGAATGCGGCTTCGCGTCTTCCGTTTATTCAAATTTTTATTGTGAACATTCGGGTGAATTCGATTATTTAGAAAGACAAAAACCAAATCATGTTCAGGGTCAGCCCACACGCAAGCGCCCGTAAATCCGGTATGTCCAAACGTCGATTTAGAAGCAGAACGCCCATAAGGCAATACTTTTCGAGAAGAGGGTTTATCAAAGCCCAAGCCCCGATGATTGCCATGTCCTGTAGAAGTAAAATACTTTACCGTCTCTGGTTTGAAATATTGCACGCCGCCATACACGCCATCGTCAAGCAGCATTTGAAATAAAATCGCCATGTCCTCTCCATTAGAAAACAAGCCTGCATTTCCACTTACACCACCGAGTAAAGCCGCCGTTTCATCATGCACATATCCGCGTAGCAACTGCTTTCGCCAATGAATATCATTTTGCGTCGGAGCAATTTGATACTTTGAAAACTTTTCTAATGGATTGAAACGCGTGTATTGCAAGCCCATCGGTTCATAAAAATTTTCATAAACATAGGCATCCAGTTTTTGGTTAGATTTATCTTCCAAAACTCGTTGAATCAAGTTGAAATTTACGTCACTATATCGAAATCCTCGTTTGCGCCTATCCTTTCGCAGTTTAGAAACATCGTCTTGAATCTGCTGTCGAAACTCTTCATGAAAATACAAATCTTCCGTAATTTTTATACTAAAACTATCTCGTTTGGTCGTACAAAAATAATTATTACACAACGTCCGAGTCGTATCTTTACGAGAAATATATTTGGCAATCGGCATGTGTGGCTGTAAGCCTGAACGGTGCGTAAATAAATCACGCATCCGAATCCATCCTACCGCAGTACCTTCAAATTGTGGACTAATTTTTTTAATAGGGTCGGTGATGGTGAAACGATTTTGCTCATATAATTTCATGCCCATCAGCGTAGTTGCTGCCGGTTTGGTCAACGAGGCTAAGTCGTATAAATCGTTGTTTTCAACCAATTGTTTACCTTGGTAAGTATGGTGTCCGAAAGATTTGGAATAGATAATTTTTCCCTCTTTCGCTACTACAACCTGACCGCCAGGAGTTGCATAGCCTTTAATTGCACCCCGCATCAATGCCTCAATTCCCGACAATCGTGCCTTAGCAATTCCCACTTCCTCAGGCGGTGCATATTTGATGCGAATCGTTTTGATGGGATTGGAAGTGCCCGCTACGATTTGTTCCGATACGTTATTAGGCATTTTCCCGAAGCCTTCCACAGCACCAAAAAGCAACTGCGCAGCCAGTGATTCAGTAAATTTATTAACTTCAAAAATTTGAACAGAAGTCACTGTTTCGTCGAAAAAAGCAAGATTTTCGGCAGTTCCAAAGTTGATTAAGGTCGTTGGTGTCAGTTTCGACAGTTCGTTAATCGAGTTGATAAACGCCTCATTTTCAATTAATTCTAAATCAATATTATCTAAAATAATAACTGGATTTGAATATTGATAAGACGAAATTTTCAATGGTGTCAATTCCTCTTCCCATCCCGTTTTGAATAACTTATGAGAAAAAGGCGCATACTTTTTAAAATATTTTTCAAACTCCCGCATGTACTCATTTCCAAATTGAAGCACACGATAATTCTGTCCGTTTATTTTTTTAAAAGGCAATAAATCCTCATGATTATTCGCAACGATGATTGATTTTTCATATAAATTTCGTGTGAGATAATGCCAAGCTGGATTTTTAAAATAGTCTTTTAACGCGTATTTCTTTTTACCAATTAGTGCTTTGGAAGGTAACTCAAATGGCATACTCTTTTTAATCAACTTTGCCGCAACTGCCCGCTTTTTTTCTAGTTGTTCAGGTGAAAATAATTGACCATGATTTGTCCAGGTTTTGGCTTGTAAAACTTTACGAACCTTTGCATTAAGGCTTTTTTGTGTTAAAATTCCTTGTTCAGCGAAAGCCATCAAAAAGCTAAAAGTGGCATTATAATCTGGTGTAACATATAAGTCCGTCCCGGCATGAAATAGCATTTCCAAAGAATCTCTTTCAGTATGATTAGCAACAATTAAACCTTTGAAATTCAGCTGATTGTACAAATAATCTTTAACGAAAAACGTTGGTAATTGCTGAAAAGTATCAATTGAAAAGATAGATTCGCCAACCATCATTCCTCCCATTCCTCCTGCAATTGGCATTTGATAAGGAAATAAAATACTGTCCAATTGACCCGTTGTATCCCGGTCAAAATACCATAAATCTTGAAATGAATTACCGACAGTTAAGATATGATTTTCGTGCAACTGCGCTATTTTACGGATAGCACTTCGATTAATTTTTGCATCTTGAAATTCATAATCGGTAGCATCTCCCAGACCTTCTGCCTCTGCTTTTTGTAAATTTAAGGAAAGGCACAAGTTGATTCCCAATCCTTTACATTGATCAATATAATGTCGTTCTAATTCCCGCTTTATTTCCGTAGAATCAACAGCCTGTAGAGACACTAATTTTGGAAAATGCACCATGTCGGAAAACTGATTATGCAAAGAAATTGGAGCATCCGTCGCAAAAAACAACGGCAAGTCACTCGCCATTTTCAAGCTATCTGATATTTCTGTATATCTTAATAATGGTAGATTTTTTAGTAGAACTCCGCTAACTTTATTTTCACTAACCAACTGACTTGCAGCAGGCTGTGAAGAATCCTCAGTATAATCAGGTTGAAATAAAATCAACTGACCAATTTTTTCTTCTAAGGTTAACACGTTTATAAGGGAATCAATTTCTGTAGTAGAAACGTTCAGAAATGTTGTTTCTTCTAATGATGAAATTTCGACTGGCCGACGGTTGCAGGAGACAAGCACGAGAAGAAATAGCCATATTTTCAGAAATCTCAGCATAAGTTCATGGTTCAAAAATCAAAATATAAAGTTTGGAATCTGTTGACTTTTTATATATTTTAAATAAATATTACAAAGTATTAACGAGATTATTAATAAAAGAAACAAATGGCGTACCAAGCCTATAAATATAACTGTTTCACAACACATATTTATTGTCTTAAACTGTGTTAAGGTCTTATAAAAATCGTTAAAGATATTGTAAAAAAATTGGATGGTGCAATTTACATATTTTTATTTAATATTTGAAAAAGGAATTAAAAAATATCAAAAATATACCAAACTAAAAATGGCTGCGTTCAAAATTCATCGTCAGTATTGGAATGGACTTGTTGCTACATTTTAAGCACGTAAAAATTTACTTCACCCTGTATTTATTAGATTTTGAAACAAATACGAACATGAGTTACTTATATTCAATTTTGTTGTTTTTATTGGTTTCCTCCCCTGCTTCTGCTCAATTTGGAGTCAATTTGGGCTACAAATTCTCTGACGCCCGTACTTGGCAAATTGCAGCAGATAATTACATTACTAATGGTCATCGCAATATTTTGGAAGTGGGAACGACAGGTGGCTTAGATTATACTTTTCCGACAAAAAGTAAGTTTTTGGTGTTACAGCCCAATATTCAATTTACTCGACTGACTTCTATTTTGTACCATTACCAAACATTGGATATTTATAATTTTGATTTGTTTAATTTTGGCTTTCAGCTTAATTTAAATTTCTACCTGATACAATTCCCTAATAAAGACGGGGAAAAAACCAATTACGACATTCCTCATCAAAAACGTGGTTTTTACCTTTCCCTCTCCCCTGCTATCGACCATTTTCGAACAGAATTCACCCATCCCGAAATTTCTAATAATGGTGACCCGAATCTAATTGTAAAAAGCGGTGCGGTAGATTTTTCTTGCAGCATAGGTGTGCGAGCTGGCGTAGATTTGGCTTTTGGTCGCAATTTGACGCTTACGCCACTGATTGGTTTTCGTTATTTTCCGCGAGTAGACTGGAAGGATTTGACGGAAATTTCAAGTCAGGATGTAGAAAGTGGGACTTATGATTTTTCGAGTATTACGCAGTTTTCATTTGGCTTGCGGATTGGTTTTGATGCAAAATAAAGTGACACGATTGATGAATCATGCTCTCTTGAGATAAATGCTTGGACAGAAATAAGTTATACTTTTGACCGAGCAGATTTTTGTGATTGTACGAGGCATTTTTTGAAGGAATAGCCGTAGCTATTGCTGATAAAAATAACGAAGTAAAATCCAAAAAGATGCCGTCATAAATTGTATAAGTTATTTCTGTCCAAGCACTTAAAGGAACGAGCAATTAATTAACTTCACTAAAAAACTGCATCAATTCTTCCTCTTGCTTCACCGACCGACCGACCGACTTTTCATTCCAAAGACTGTTTTCATTGGTTTCAATTTCTCTTAGTCGATGAGGTAGCGTGGTATCTGCCAATAATGGAATCTCTGTCAACAGGTTTTTAAAATCAGCGGATTCTGCCTTTTCTTTATTTGTTTTCACCATATTTTTAACTAAACGCTGGTTAGAGGGTACAACTTTTTCTTGTTTACTAAATGCTTTTGCAGGACTCACATTCACCTTTTTGCCAGCCAATCGAGCTGCAGGCATTTCTCGATAAACGGTATCGTATTTTGTTTCAAAAACCGTATCAACCAGTACCACTTGCCCCGCATTAAAAGCATCCGTTGGGGGCGCAATGACCACTTGATTTTTACCCCAAACGACCATAAATAATAACCCGACAACCGCAGCCGCCGCTTGCCACATTGGTACTTGCAAGTTGCCTACTTTGGTCAGGAAAGTCGCAACCGGACGACGTTTTTTTCGTCGTTCTCGCATCGCTGCCATCAAATTCGATTTAACGCGTGGTGAAGGCGCAGTTGTCCGCAGGTTCAATCGGTTTTTTGTGCCACACAGCACCAACCGAAACTGACCGTATTCCTCCTCAGAAATACGCTCCAATACCATCTTCCGCTCCACCTCCGTCAGTTGCCCAAAGGTCTTCGCCCTAATCAATCCTTCTATGTTCTTTTCAAATTCCATCGTCTTATTATTTCGATTAATTGGATTATTCTAATTGACTCAATTGTGCACTCCATTGAACAAATCAAGCTAAGGAACGCGAAATAAATAAATTGACATTCTTGAGAGAGAAAGTTAAGTTATTTACTTCGCGTTCCTAAAGGGCAATGCTGTTGAATTAAGGAATTTTGATGGCACGGGTAGCGGATACCTTTAGGGTATCTGCTACCTTTTTGCTGCGTTTTAGGTAGCAGATACCTTGAAGGTATCCGCTACCCGCGCTTAATTCAACAGCATTGTCCTAAAGGGTTAGTAAAAAATAATCGAATTAATCCGTAAACATTTTTAATTTATTACTTAATTTTTTGACCGAATAATACAGCCGTGACTTCACCGTCCCTTCTGGACAACCGACAATTTCACTAATTTCTTTTACACTCTTCTCCTCCTGATATCGCAACACAAAACACTCTTTGTGCTGATTCGTTAGTCCATTCACTGCCGTCTGCAATTCTTGTTCAAACAAGTCCTGGTCTAAAGGGTCGGGGAGATAAGATGCGCATTCTGTAATCTCCCCGTCCGGTACGTTATTGGTAAATTTATATTTGCTATTTCGCCGATATTCATTTTTAATCATATTGCCTGCCACCGTGTATAGCCATGTCGAAAATCGCCGATTGGCATCAAACATCTCAGGACGTTCCACGATTTTCATGAATAAATCCTGGGTAAAATCATCTGCTTTCTCCGCATCCTGATACAACATCCGATAGAAATGACTGTGCATTCGACGATTGTACCGTTCGTACAATTCTTCAAAAGCACGGTCATTTCCCTTGCAGATGTCGCGCATCAGGTCTTCGTCCGTCAAGTTTTGATATGTCTTTTTTACAAAAAGCAAATTTCGTTAGCTATTGGTGTTTTAATGATTAATTTTTAATACAGTTTAAAGTAAATTCCTTTGAATTATGAGCGAGAAAGCCGTTTGATACAAAAGAAAACACCTAT
Organism: uncultured Saprospiraceae bacterium; assembly: GCA_964445895.1. GTDB lineage: Bacteria > Bacteroidota > Bacteroidia > Chitinophagales > Saprospiraceae > CAYUNA01. Next base: position 7,148 of record CAYUNA010000216.1, read on the forward strand.
AATACAAAAGAAGATAC
>CAYUNA010000217.1:0-4893 GCA_964445895.1 uncultured Saprospiraceae bacterium
AAAACGAAGGATAATTAGAGATGTTCAGAGGAAAATAAAAAAAAGTAGGGTAGGTCATTGATTGCCATTTTCAAAAATAATTCAACTTTAATTTTACCGAATCAAGGTCACGTCTCCTTTCATATCAAAGGTGCGAATTTCGCCCTGACAATTAGGAATTTGCGCCCGCAACCACCAAATATACACATCGGAGGGCATTTTTTTTCCATTGGAAGTACCGTCCCAAACCTGATTAATATCGGTGGTATGGAAAACCTGTTTGCCCCAGCGACTATAGACTGAAAATTCTAATAAATTGGGATTCAAATTATAGATTGGACCAAAGGCGTCGTTTGTCCCGTCGCTATTCGGTGTGAAGGCATTCGGCATAAAGAGTTGCTGCAATTGAAAATCGTCGATGATGGCAAATTCAAAGTTTTGCGTCTCACAAGCCGTTGATATTTCCACCGATTGCTGACCGGCTACCTGAAAAAAAGTAGCGGCATCGGTTGCGCCATTTGACCAGAAAAATTCGACTAAACCGGCATCGTAATTCAATGGCACTTCTACAATTGCTGCGTCTCCTTCGCCACAAAAATGATATTCTTTTTCCAACGAAATTTCGGGCAACAAGGGGATTTCTTCGATTGAAAAAGGTAAGCTATCCAGACATTGTTCCTGATTTAAAAAATAGAGGGAATAGGCGTTATTATCTAAATTTTCAAAAGAAAAACCAGGTTGAAAATTTTGTTGGTCTAAAGAAAAAGTCAGGTCGTTATTGGGCGTATTGAGCGATATTTCTAAGCTGCCATTACTTTCATTTTCACAAGCTGCCGTTGTATTTAACGTCAAATCTGCGTCCAAAAACTCTACCTGAATAGTATCAATTGCTACACAAGTATCAATCACCAATATACTGTCCATCAGCATCTCATCATACATCAAGAGAGAATCAAAAGAGGTGGCGGCGTAGGCGAATAGATATTCCCCACACTCCAAAACCGCCACCTCGGTCATTGTATTGTTCACCCAGACAAAAGCGGGATTTCCGAGGGTTGTGTCCCCGATTGCGCTCCATTCGCCCCCCGCAGGCGTACCTGTCAGGAGGGTTTGCAGACCGCAAATCAAGGTGTCATTACCTGCCGAAGCCGTACAGGTAAATACTTTTGTCTCAACAAACAATGCTAAAAAAATAGTACTATCGCAGCCATTTTCGGAAGTCAAAATGACGCTGTAATCTCCTGATTCGGAGAAGGTTTCATTGCCGACGGAGAAGGACTCTCCTTCGCAAATCGTTTCATTTATATTGGTTTGGCTATTGGGCAAAACGGTCAAATCGATTTCCAAATTTTCTTCGCAACCTTCGTTGTTGAAGATGGTTTGGAAATAATTCCCCGTTTCTGAAAATGAGAAACCATTGATGGTAAAAACTTCATCTTCGCAGATGGTTTCATTGAAATAAAAGGTTTCTGGAGGCAATACATCCAATTGCAAAATAACGGTACTGTCGCAGCCAAATTGATTGACATACTGAAACGGATATTCGCCCGTTTCAAAAAAAGGCTGCCCCTCAAAAAAGTAGGGTTGTCCCTGACAAATGACATCAAAGAAAAATTCTTCTTGTGTCGGATTGACCAATAACTCAATAAAAACAGGCACTGGACAGCCTTCGGGACTAATATCGAAATCCTGGTAAATTCCCGTTTCTGTATAATCAACTCCGTTGTAAGTGAAACTTTCACCTTCACAAATCACTTCATTCAAATAAATATCAAATACATCAATCACTTCCAACTGTATCTCTACGAGGTCAATACAACCGTTTGAATTTTCGATTTCTAAATTATAAGTGCCTGTTTCAAAAAACAATTCTCCATTGTATTCATAAAAATCACCTTGACAAATTATTTCAAAAATAAAGGTATCCAGCGGTTGACTAATTTCAATATTGGTAATCAAAATCGACTGAAACAAAGGAAAATTTACCGTATCTTGAAAGGTTGTGTTTTCCGTAATCATCATTCCAAAATAGTCGTATTCTTCACAGGCTTCTATTGTGATATTCGTGGTCATCGGTGCGGCAATGGTATGAAAAACCTCGTTTGTCATTGCCGTTTCATTCTCAAAAATCAGTACCGCGTCATTTTCAATCACCGTGCCTGGCGGATTGTTGGGTTGCTGCCCGATAGTGAATTCGACGAAGCCGTAGGACTCCGAAAAATTGCTCAGACTATCGGGCAGGTTGATGTTGTCAAACGTAAATTTGAGCACATTCCCATTGACCACCTCTACCGCATATTGATGGCTGGATGCTCCCGCTACCACCGTAGCAGGGTCTAAAAAATTAGATAAGGTGTCACAAATTATCAAGTCAGAAAGCGTGACGTTTGTGGTGTTTTGGAAGTTAATTTGGTATTCAATGGGTTGATTGGCGTTGATTTTATGGTCTGCGCCGAGTCCTTCTGGAATCGCCGTTTTATTGTTAAATATGCAGGTGTCCGTGCTTTCCATACAACTCACTTGCACGGATGGATTGCTACCGTTTTGCGGAAATTGTGGAAAAAATCCAGTTGTGAGATTTGGTCCCACCTGACAGTTTTCGACCGTCACCCCCGCGAAGCTGTTCTCGGGATAACCTGGGGCTTGTATGGCTTGGAAGTGGAATGTGCCGCCTGTAGTGGGTGTGCCGATAGTCGTAGATTCGCCTGATTGAAGTTGGAAACCGTCGAGATAAACAATAATGTCATCTATGATAATGTAAAATTGACTTGGATTATCCATGTCTCCATCCCCCGTATTCAAAATTTCAAAAAAGATAGAATCGCCCTGACAGTCATAATTGACTTCCAGTAAAGATTCATCCCAATCGGGGTCAGGACTAACGCATAAGGAATCAGGAAAAATTTGTGCTTCCACACAATATGCCTCACCAAGAACGGCATCGCAATCCAAAAAAGCCGCCAACTGAATCGTACCACAATCATCAGGATTTAAATCACCGACCTCAAAAGTCAGCACATTATCGACTTGATTGGCGATTGGAATACTCGTAGCCGTAACGGATAGAAAAGTGTCCAAAGTCAACTGCACCGTTGCCCCTTCTACCAACATTCCACCGATATTACAATAATTTATAAAATATTGATTGTCCGCACAATGTTGCAGACAAACGGTAGAAATATCAACCTGCAATTCGGGGCAGGCAACGGCAATCAGTTCTTCATTTTCATCAAAAGACAAAGTCGTGTTTCCAAACAAAGAAATTTGAAAAAAAAGAAAGATTAGCCAGCTATGTTTTGCCCAAAATCGAGTCTTGTAAATATCCATTATGTTCAGAATTTCGTTAATCATCATCACGCTACTTCGTTTCTTGCTACAAAAGTGCAATCTATTGATGGTTTTGGCAACAACATTTTTTTGAATTTGCCAAACAAAAAATGCCTGAAATATGCAGAAAGTGTTTATTTTAGTGGTTTTTAAATAATAGTTGCCAACCAATTAGTTGAAATGCAAAATAGCCGTTTAGTAGAAATTTTTCAAAAATTAGATAAAAAAGAGCTGCGAGAGCTTGGAAAGTTTGTACAGTCGCCTTTTCACAATCAAAGAGAGGATGTCATTTTGTTGTATGATTATCTTTTGAAATTTGTGAAAAGCAAGAAAACTATAGCTATTGATAAAGAAAATGTTTTCTCGTATTTATATCCAAACGAGGTGTATTCGGAAAAAAAAATACGCTATACAATCTCTTTTTTTTTTAAAGTAGTTAAAGATTTCTTAGCTTATCAGGAGTTTATTTTAGAAAGAGTGAATCAACAAGTGTTTTTATTGAAATCATTGAGGAAGAAAAACACGGAAAGACTTTTCGAACAAGAATTTAGAAAAGCAGAACATAATTTAGAGAGCGACTCTTTGAGAAATCAGCAATTTCATTTTGTTCGTTTTCTATTGCAGGAGGAAAAGTATTCATACGCCTTAAGAAATTCTCGAGGTGCAAATACAGGATTACAGGAATCCTCTGAATCTTTGAATCTATTTTTTATTGCAAATGTGCTTAGACAAGAAACGCATGGACTTACTCAAAAAGCATTAGGTCAATCGGACTTTAAATCAGCGTTTTTACCAGCGATTGAACAGTATTTATCTAAAAATAAGCATTTAGAAAGTCCGGCTATCCTTGTTTATTATGAATTGATAAAGGTGCTTACAACGGGAAACTCTTTATCTACCTTTCAATCGTTGAGAAAGTTAATCAGCGAGAATGGACATCATTTTCCACCTAATGAATTACGAGAGATTTACATCTTCGCTTTAAATTATTGCATAAAAAAAATAAATGCAAGGGAAGCCTTGTTTAATCGAGAGGCTTTTGAAATTTATAAGCAGGGTATTTTACAAGGCGTTTTTATTGAAAACGGCATTTTATCACGCTTTAATTATAAAAACATAGTTGCAGCGGGTTTAAGTGTTCAAGAATTTGATTGGGTGCAACACTTTATAGAAAAATATAAACCATATTTAGAAAAGAAATATCGGGAAAGCACCTACAATTATAATTTAGCCATGCTTTTTTATAGAAAAGAAAACTACTCTGAAGCCATGCTTCTTCTCCAAAAAGTCAGTTCTGACGATGTTTTAAATAATCTTAATTCTCGCCGAATGCTTGTTCGCATTTACTATGACCAACAGGAATTTGACGCGCTTTATTCTTTATTGGATAGTTTTCAAAATTACATTTATCGAAAGCGAGACATTGGTTATCAAAAGCACTTGTATCTGAATTTGATAAAGTTTATGCGAAAATTATTGCAAATAGAAGGATATTCGACAGCGCAAATAGAGGCGTTAAGAAAGGAAATTGAAAATACAAAGAATGTAGCGGAGAAAGTGTGGTTATTAGAGAAGTTAGACAGATAA
>CAYUNA010000217.1:4993-7111 GCA_964445895.1 uncultured Saprospiraceae bacterium
GCATACTTCAAATAATTCCCGGCAATTCGCTCAATCGAATCCTTAAATTGCGCCTCCGACAACGCTTTTACAGGCTTCGCAGGCACACCCGCATAAATAAACCCAGATTTCAAATGTGCATTTTCCAGAACCACCGCACCTGCTGCAATGAGGACATTCGATTCCACCACCGCATTGTCCATCACAATCGACCCCATACCCACCAGCACATTATCGTGTAAAGTACAGCCATGCACCAGCGCATTGTGACCGATACTGACGTTGTTACCAATGATGGTTTTGGTACGTTCAAACGTTGCATGAATCACTGCGCCATCCTGAATATTCACCCGATTACCGATGCGAATGCTGTTGACATCGCCGCGAATGACTGACTGAAACCAAAAACTACAATCGTCTCCACAAATGACATCGCCAATAATCGTCGTGTTTTCTGCTAAAAAACAATTGTCGCCAAACTGCGGCGTAAACCCTCGAACTGATTTGATTAAACCCATTTTTTGAACTGATAGATGATGAATGAAAAACGATGAATGATGCCTTTTAGATTCATCGTTTTTCATTCAACATTAAAAAATTATCCTTCAACAAACAAGGCAGAAATCGACCGATGTTCGTGTGTATGCCGTATGGCACGCGAGAACAATTTTGCGGTAGAAAGTACCTTAATTTTAGGCATTGTTTTCTTAAGTGGAATCGTATCACAGACGATAAGTTCTGTCAATTTAGATTCCTTGATATTTTTGTAAGCACTTCCTGAAAGAACAGGGTGAGTACAGATTGCCCGCACGCTTTTTGCACCATGATCCATCAATGCGCCTGCTGCTTTTGATAAGGTGCCAGCGGTATCGACCAAGTCATCAATTAAAATAACATCCGCACCTTTTACGTCACCGATGACGGTCATAGATGCAACTTCGTTGGCTTTTTCGCGATACTTATCGCAAATGACTAAAGGACGGTGGAAGTACTTGGAATAGGTTCTTGCCCGTTTCACACCACCTACATCAGGCGAGGCAAAAATGACGTTACTCAAATCCAAGTTCCCTTTTTTATCTTGGACTTCCAAGTAAGGAATGTAGATGGCTTCGCTTTTCAAGTGATCAACAGGGACGTTGAAAAAGCCTTGAATTTGTGGAGCGTGTAAGTCCATCGTCATAATGCGATTGACGCCGGCAGCTTGTAGCAATTCAGCGATAACTTTAGCAGAAATCGGCACACGTGGCTTATCTTTTCTATCCTGACGAGCATATCCAAAGTAGGGAATGACTGCAGAAATATAATCAGCGGAAGCACGTTTTGCAGCGTCGATAGTCAGCAAAAGTTCCATTAAATTATCAGAAGGTGTGAACGTGGATTGAATGATGAAGACGTGAGTTCCTCGGACTGATTCGTTGATAATCGGTTGCATTTCGCCGTCACTGAATCGTTTGACTTGGAGTGAACCGAGGGACTGACCGTAGTAGTCGGCAATTTTTTCAGACAAATAAATGGACTCTGTTCCTGAAAAAAGTTTTACTTCCGTCATGGTGTTGCGTAGTTAGCAATTGGCAGTATTTAGCGGGCGGCAGATTCGTATACATTTGTAGGAAACCAATATTAGGCAGCATAGTTTTTGTTGAAAATCATTCAAAAAATCTGCCTGCTATTACTAAAATTTTCTGCCCACTGCCTATTATTCATTGCCTACGGGAATATATTGCGCGAAGGTAGGAAGAATAAAGAATTTTGGATTGATTCTGTTAGAGTTTCTCTCATTTAAAGTGAAAGAAGGAAAGCAACCGTTTTTAAGTAATTGATTGTCAAATGTTTAAAAATATAAATTAATATACATTTTTTTTATTTTAAATTAACTTAAATTTATTCGCGGAATTTTAGTTCTAAAATTCCACGAATAACATGTTCGGGCACTTAGAAGAATCCTTTTCCAAACATTAAATTATTTAAGATTGATTATTGGAATTTCTCTCTCTTTAACGTTTTTGCGACACAAAAACGACACTTTTTTGATTAAAGACTGAACAATTTACCTTTTAAAGTACTTTTGTTATTCATAACACACACAGAACCTCCCATAAATCGTTTTTCCCAAAAGCTATATTAGATTTATTACTCAGT
>CAYUNA010000218.1:0-7098 GCA_964445895.1 uncultured Saprospiraceae bacterium
CTTCCAAATAATAACTTTTCGTAATTTTACAGCCTATTTTTGTAAATAAAAAACTAGCTGTATGCCTGCTTTACGGATTTCTACTTTTAAGCTAATAATAAATGTTGTATTATTAGTTTTAATATTTTCAAACTGCAAAAATGAAGACCACAGTAAAACAGTTATAAATAATCGTTTAGAAGCCAAACACGGCCCGAGTGATTATTTTTTTACACAGCGAGCCTATCCTGATAAAACGCTGGATATTGAAGCCTACGAAGCGGCACTTTTCACAGCAATGCAGGAAGCCGCTCAAAAAGATGGTACAGGATTCAATGATGAATGGACAACTCAAGGCCCTGGCAATATCGGCGCACGGGTCAATGCTATCGCACTTCATCCGACAAATGAAGACATCATTTTTGCAGGGTTTTCGCATGGAGGATTATGGAAAACATCGAATGGTGGCAGCGAATGGCTACCTGTTTTTGATGAACAACCTTACCTGGCCATTAGTGCAATTGCATTTGACCCAAGTAATCCAGCCCACATTTGGGTCGGTACAGGAGATGAAAATATCTCTGGCTATCCCTTCATTGGTGACGGGATTTATAAAAGTGAAGATGGTGGAGAAACCTGGACGCATAAAGGTTTGACTGCGCAAAGAATTGTCACCAGCATCATTGTTGACCCAACAGATAACAATCGTATCTATGCCGCAACGATGGGGATTCCGTTTGAAAGAAATAACGACCGAGGGCTATATCGAACAACCGACGGCGGTGATAATTGGGAGCAAATCCTTTTTGTCAGCGATCAGGCAGGTATCATTGATATGGTAATTGACCCATTTGATGCTCAGACAATTTACGCTTCTGGCTGGGATAGAATTCGTAACAATGGCGAATCGTTGATTGCTGGTCCGGGTGCAAAAATATATAAAACAACCGATGGCGGCGATAATTGGGCAATGCTCGAAGGTGGCTTACCTACCGAAGATTTGGGACGAACAGGGTTAGCAATTTCACAGGTGACTCCAGGACTTGTTTATGCGATGTATGTTGGCACCAATTCGCAACTTTTTTCCATTATGAAAACCACCGACGGCGGCGATACCTGGAATCCTATTCCTACCTCTGAAGATGAAAATTTCCTAAGCTCAAGTGCTTTGGGTGGTTTTGGTTGGTATTTTGGAAAAGTTCGCGTGAATCCGACTAATGACGATGACATTTTCTTGTTGGGTGTTGATTTGTGGCGCACATTAGATGGCGGACAAAACTGGTTTCAAAGTGCACCACCCTGGTGGCAATATGACGTTCATGCTGATAAGCACGATTTACAATTTTCCCAATCGGGTTTTGCCTATTTGGGTACAGATGGAGGTATGTATCGCTCTAATGCTACTGGCGATGGTTGGGATGATATTGAAAATATCCCGACGACTCAATTTTATAGGGTGGCTTACAATCCTCACAATCCTGATTTTTATTATGGTGGCGCACAAGATAACGGGACAACAGGCGGAAATATGGAGACCATCAACGAATGGGAACGGATTTTTGGTGGTGATGGATTCCAAGCGATTTTTCATCCATTTACGCCTGATATTTTTTATGTAGAAACGCAAAATGGTAATATTTCAATGACTCAGGACGGTGGACAAAGCTATGATCCTGCGGATGAAGGAATTGATTTTTCTGACCGCAGAAATTGGGACATGCCTTATATTATGGACCCTACGAATGTAGCAAATTTCTACGCTGGAACCTACCGCGTTTATAAGTCAACTGCGGGCGTTGTGCCATTTTACGAACCCATTAGTGATATTTTGACCGATACCGTTGGCCCTGCGCCAGATGCGGGTCGCTATCATACGATTACAACGATAAACAAATCTGCTATAAACGACCAGATTTTATATGTTGGCACAACTGATGGAAATGTATGGAATACTCTTGACGATGGAGGTTCTTGGAACGAAATTACCAACGATTTACCCAACCGATATGTGACCGATGTGAAGGCTTCGCCAACATTTGAAAATGGCGTTTATGTATCGCATTCCGGATATAAAGACGGAGAGGATATTCCGCACTTGCACTACTCTACTGATAATGGAAATACGTGGACAAACCTTTCTGCCAATTTACCTCAGTTGGCGATTAATGACATTTACATCCTTCCCAATCATCAGGATTCCATAATTTTTGTCGGTACGGACGGTGGCGTTTACGCAACCTTAGATAGCGGCGAAAACTGGGAACGAATGGGGTCAAACATGCCCTTCATTCCAATTTATGACTTAGAGTATAATCCAGTCAAAAACGAGATTTTTGCAGGAACATTTGCTCGTTCTATTATGTCGTATTCAATTGATTCTCTGCTTTTTGTAGAGCCGCAAGATACCGTGATTATCAATACCAATGAGGTTTTTGCCAAAGCAAAACCAACCTTAAAAATATATCCATCCCCTGCTGTTGATGATATTTCAATTGCGTTTTACAATAGCGAATTTGGTAAGCAATCCGAGCTGGTCATTTTGGATGTTAGTGGAAAAGTTGTTTTGCAAAAAACCTTTCAGCAAGATGGAGAAGTTGTCGAGCAAATGAATGTTTCTGAATTGATTTCCGGGACTTATTTTGTAAAAGTAAAGACACGGCATACAATCAGAAGCGGGCAGTTTATTAAAAATTAAAATAGCAATATTTAATGCCAATTATCAAAAATTCAACCTATCCTAAACAACCATTCTACTACGGAAATCAGCACGGACATACCTTAATCCCTGGCGCACTTCGTAGAGTTAAAAATGTGTTTTATGAACGCGAACGGTTAGAATTGCCAGACGGTGATTTCGTCGATTTAGATTGGATAGATAAGGGTAGTAAAAATCTCGTGTTGCTGACGCACGGCTTGGAAGGCGACTCGCAGCGACAATATATGAGAGGAATGGCGAAATTTTTTGCCACCCAAAATTGGGATGTCCTCGCGTGGATGTGTCGGTCGTGTAGTGGCGAAATGAATCGCAATAAGCGACTCTATTATCATGGTGAAATTGGCGATATTGGCAAAGTTATCAACCATGCTTTGTCCACCAAACATTACGAAAAAATCGTCCTCGTTGGTTTTAGTATGGGCGGCAATATCAGCATGAAATACCTGGGTGTTCATGGCAAAAATATTCCTGATGTGATTGACAAATGTATCGCATTTTCCGCACCGGCTGATTTAGAATCGAGTGCTGCAATTTTGGATAGACCCGACAATTGGTTGTATAAAAAGCGGTTTATGGCATATTTGAAGGCTAAAATCAGAAAAAAGACCGCAGTTTTTCCTGATTTTGCCGATTTAGATAATTTTAAAAAAATTAAGGTTTGGCGCGATTTTGATGAGTTATTCTCTGCACCAATTAATAATTTTGAAAATGCGGCTGCTTTCTATGAAGATGCTTCCGCTAAAAATTTCATGAGCGGCATTACCATTCCAACCCTTTTGGTCAATGCGGTGAATGACCCGATTCTAACCCCCGAATGTTCCCCAAAAGAACTTTGTGAAAGCCATCCATTTCTGTATTTAGAAAACCCAATATATGGGGGACATTGTGGATTTCCGCTGCACGGCAAACCGTTCAATTGGTCGGAATATCGAGCCTGGGACTTTGTAAATCAAACGCATTTGTAATCTGGAATAGAAGCATTGTTCGACCAAAAGGTAGCAACTTGCCTGGTTGTTCACAGCACGTCAGCGCACCTAAACGCCAGCATTACGTCTATTTTTTCTTATTAAAAAAACCTGGATGCAACCCACATTCCGTTTTTTGCTTTCCTGCCCAGCGACCACTTCTCCCCTCTCCTTTTGCAGTACAATGTTGGCAACCAATCGACCCATAACCTTGTGATTGCAATGGATGTTTGGGCAATTTAAAATAGTCCATATAGTATAGAAATTCTCCTTCGTCGATGTCAATTAATGGATGAAATTTAACAATATCACCTTGTTGTTCAAAAATATTTAGACGTGACCGAAACGGCGTTTGATAAGCCATTAGACCCGAAATCCAAATTTGATGATTCGCTTTGATTGGTTCTAATGGTGCTACTTTATTGATGGTACAACACATTTTTGGATGGTCATTCCACCATTGTTCATCGCGAGTTAGTTCATTTTCGGCCTTGGCAGGTAAGACTTCAGTGACGTTGAGATTTAGCAATTCCGTCAACTGTCTTTTATACTCATGCGTTTCTTTAAAATGGTACGTGGTATCTATAAAATGCACCTTTTGCAAAGGACGAATTTGACTAATAAGATGCAGTAAAAACACTGATTTTGTTCCAAACGAAGAAGTCAATAAAACGTCGTCTTCATTGAAATAATTATACATTTTTTTGAGCCTTTCTTTAAAAGTCAGGTCTTTAAAAATGTCGTTCAGCAAGTCAAGACTGATGTCATTTCCTGCTATAATTTTTCGTGGAAACACCTCGTAATCAGTGCCTTGTGGGCGAGATAATGTATTTGTCATTTTGATACGTTTATAAAGTCATTCAAAAAATCAAATTAATAATTTATGGTTATTTGGGATATTTTATTTTTGCAAACTGCCTAATTTCGTTGTTTTATCAAATCAGCTGTCAGTTCATTTAATTTATCAACTTTGTAAGCAAAATCCCCTTTCAGACGGTCTCTAACAATCTTTAAATTACCCAATAAATCACTGGTATTTTCTGGTAAAATATCTTCTAAGACCTGTCTAAAGCGCTTCGCAAAAGTTGGAGACTGTCCATTGGTTGAAATGGCTACTTTTAAATTGCCACGAGTAACAATTGACCCTAAATAAAAATCGCATTGGTCAGGCGTATCTGCTACATTGATAAGTTTTCCAGCTGCTTTGGCGACTCGTCTCACTTCCAAATTTAAATCGTTTAAATTCGTAGCTGCAATCACCAAATCCATGCCCTCTACATCTGTCGATTCGAACGGTTTACGGATGATTTGGACACGATGTTGAGGCAATTTCTCCAGTAACTCCTCAATTTCTGGGTTTATCCAAGGCGCCACCATTTTGATATTAGCATCCGGACTGCTTTTTAAAATAAAGCTCAATTTTTCGTACCCGACTTCTCCAGCCCCCACAATCAACATATTTAGCGTGTGAAGTTTCAAAAAAATCGGATATAACGGATTTCTTTTTTCCATAATTTAACGATTTTCAAAGTTAGAAATATGCTGCTTAACGGCGTCGTAATTAAGTTCAGGATGCAGCCCAACCACCTCGCCAATAATGATGATACCTGGCGAACCCAATCCTTCATAATTGACCAAACTGGCAATATTTTTTACTGTACCCAAAACCGTTTTTTCGTTAGGTAATGAACCATTTTGGATAACCATTACAGGGGTATTGGCTTTCCCGTTTTTGATAAAGTAATGAGCAATTTCCTTTAGTTTTCGCATACCCATCAAAATCACAACCGTCGCCGAAGAGGTCGCCGCAATTTTTACGTCCTTAGACAATTCGCCACTGCTAGTCGTCCCGGTCAACACCCAAAAACTCTGGCTTAACCCCCGTCGGGTTAGCGGGACTTTCTGCACTTCTGGCAAAGCAATACAGGATGAAATTCCCGGTACAACGACCGTTTCTATTCCAAACGAATCGGCATAGGTAATTTCCTCATGTCCTCGTCCAAAAACGAAAGAGTCACCACCTTTTAAGCGCACAACATGCCCATATAGAAAGGCTTTTTGTACCAACATCAGGTTGATTTCATCTTGCGAAAAACGATGGTTGTTCGCTCGTTTGCCAACGTAAATTTTTAGGGCATCGGCTGGTGCGTGCGCTAAAATTTCTGGATTAACCAGGGCATCGTACAGAACGACATTAGCGGTTTTCAAGGCATTCAAACCTTTGATTGTAAGCAAATTGGGGTCACCCGGTCCTGCACCGACAAGAGTGATTTTTGGATATATTTTAGTAGACATTTTTTGTTGTTTTAATCGTTTGAATAGCGAGAAAATTGTAAGTAGATTGCCTGAACTAAGCATTTAGGGAGCAGGAAATCTACTATTTGACTTAGGCATTATAGTATTGCCCAACCACCAATTTATCTGCTTCTGAATCTGACAATTGTTCTTTCCGTTTTGCCAATACTTTTTGAAAAAAATCAGTTGCCTTTGCTACATATTCTTTCGCAAAATTATCGGACGGTTCTTCTTTGTTTATGGCTAAAACCTGCTCAGAAAATGACCCTTTATAAATAAAGTCCCCTACTTCTGTATAGTTTTGTTCAAAATCCGCCAAAATGTTTTTATGCGTATTGCATTTAACATCCTTTGCCAGCAAAAGAGCTTTTGCGCCAATAATCTGAGAACTATAAGCATGGTATAAAGCATCTGACCATCGACCATCAGCCAAAGCCGTTTCAGCCCATTCCAAGCGTTCCCTGCTGTCATTAATGATTGCTCCAATCATATCAAATGCAACTCCAGCACATTCACCTACGCCGATTTCTTGCACATACTTTTTATCTTGTCCCCAATCAAAAACAAGGTCATCCGTTCCCGAAGTCAAATCCGCCAAAGGCTTCAACAGACCGTAGAAATATCGTTTCCCCAACCGATAATAATAATCATTGAAATATTCTCCTTGCTCGCCCTTTTCTTCATAATCAGCTAAAATCGTCCGTAAGGCATCCGGAACGCGGCGAGTCGGAATTTTGATAACCTTCTCCGCGACAAACCCCTTTCCATTCACATCAACTCCCCCACCCATGACTATCTGCATAGCTGGCAATACCAAGGGTGCTTTTTTTATCGAACTTCCATGAAATCCAATCTGTGCCGCCATGTGCTGTCCGCAAGAGTTCATACAACCGCTAATTTTTATTCGAATATCACTCTCTTGAATCAAGGCGGGATATTCAGCAATGATGACCTCTTCCAATTTCTTGGTCAACCCTGTACTATTGGTCACTCCAAGTGCACAGGTATCTGTACCAGGGCAGGAAGTGATATCTGCAAGAGTATCAAAACCGGGTTCAGCAAGCCCTAATTTACTAAGTTCGTTATATAAATGAGGTAGGTATTCTCTACGAATAAATTTAATTAAAATGCCTTGGTTAACTG
>CAYUNA010000219.1:0-7086 GCA_964445895.1 uncultured Saprospiraceae bacterium
ACAAAATTTCTAATATGAATTCTCTTTATTTTAGGTTAAGTATGCTCCTTATTTTTTGTTTTGTAAATAATGTACAAACACAGGCTCAGTTCTTTCTAAATGGAAGTGCTATCGCTATGGATAGTTGCTTTCAATTGACGACTACTGAAAACGTACAAGTAGGTTCTATTTGGAACGGAGAACAGATAAATTTGACGGAATCCTTTGAGATAAATGTCGATTTGTTTGTCGGTTGTATGGACGAGACGGGAGCCGATGGAATTGTCTTTGGATTGCAGCCAATTAGCACCTCGATTGGTACAGGAGGAGGAGATATTGGGTTTGGAGATGTCGTACCCTCATTAGGTGTAGAATTTGATACCTATCAAAATATTGACTACGAAGACCCTGTTTTTGACCATATTACGGTTGTTCGAGATGGGAATTTAAGGCACAATACGCCGCAAGGGTCATTAGCCGGACCTGTTCAAGCCAACGCTAATAATCCCAATATTGAAGATTGTCAGTACCATCCAATGCGGATTCTTTGGGATGCTGGCGTGCAAACACTGACTGTTTATCTTGATTGTGAATTGCGATTGACCTACACCGGAGATATTGTCAATGATATTTTCAATGGCGACCCAATGGTTTTTTGGGGATTCACGGCAGCTACCGGAGGGTTGAATAATATCCACGAAATTTGTTTTTCCTATACTTCTATTTTAGATGGATTAGTTGATGAAACGATTTGCCCGGGTACGAGTACTCAATTGGAGGCGACTGGCGGTATTTCTTACCAATGGTCACCAACTACGGGCGTGTCTGACCCTAACATTGCCAATCCAGTTTTTTCACCAGAAGAGACAACTTTATATACAGTAGAAATCACAGATGATTGTGGCATTCCCTTTTTTGATGATGTATTGATAACGGTAGAAAATGCGCCATTTGACGTAGAAATTATTAGTGCTGCGACTAACCCTACTGAGATTCTTGCTGAGTCCGAATTGGCGTTTAGTGCCAATGTGGTTTCACCTCAAGGAGCAAATTACACTTATGCCTGGTCGTCTGCGATGGGGAGTACTTTTGTCAATGCAGACTCAGCGAATACAATCCTTATGGTTTCTGCCAACACGGATGTAACGGAGACACTCACCGTTGTGGTTACAGATGAAAATGGCTGTACTGGTGAAGCAAGTATTACCTTTGAAATCCTGGGTGCAACGTTTGATATTCCGAATGCGTTTACCCCAAATGGAGACGACACTAACGATGTGTTTGGACTCATTACCAATGCGGCAACAGTGAATAGTTTTTCGTGTAAAATTTTCAATAGATGGGGAGACCTCGTCTTTGAAACCAACAATCATCTTGAATTTTGGGATGGTACAAATGATGATAAAGCATTGCCTGCGGATGTTTACGTTTATTTATTAAATTTTGAAATTGAGGATGTGCTTTATAATGAAAATGGAGATGTCACATTGATACGATAAGTGACGAGATTTTTAAACTATCTGAAGGCGGGTAATAAGATATATTTTGCCAAAAAAAAATGTCATCCTGAATTTTAATTCCATAAAATGCGGTGCAAAGTAACCCCATTTCAATCTATTTTTACGGTATACACCTGAAGGTTCTCAAAGGGGAAAAACCGGATTTTCTAAAAAATCCGGTTTTTCCCTTTTAGAACCCTTGAGCCGTTCCTAAATTATTTTCTTACCAGAACATTTTCGGCTCAAAATGCTCAACGAACAGATTAAACTAAAAATTCGAGGTAAATCATCCTTGTCAATTTTCAAAATTGAAATCCTTAATCCAACAACGCTAACTGCTGATTTTCTTGTGGCAATAGTAACCACATTTGACCATAATGATGCCGTTGAGAGGCTAGTTTTTTGCCTTTTGAACCAACACCAGAATAAACATCAACGTGTCCCGAACCGCGTACTGCGCCACCAACATCTTGTGCCAATAATAAGCGGTATTCGTGGTCAACAATACTTCCATCAGCATCGTATACAGGAACAGATGCCAACGCTACACTGCCAATCGGAAAATACTTAGGGTCAGCTGCTATAGAAATGTTTTCCATCAATGGCACACCTCCCGCACCTTTCACTTTCGATTTGCTAGGGCGAAAGAAAGTATAAGATGGATTGTGATTCAAAACTTCTTGACGAATGTCCGAATTTTTCCGTAAAAATCTTTTTACACCATCATTGGATAAGTTAGCGATTTTTAAATCCTTTCGGCGAGACAAATACGTCTCAATACTTCGGTATCTTTTGCCATTGCCTCCATCGTAACGCAGCAAGATTTTTTCGCCAGTATCCACAAATTTAATATAGCCAGAACCCTGCAATTGCATATAGTAAATGTCAACAGGATTGGAGGCATACGCAATCTCTAAACCTCTTCCTTGCAAAGCACCTTCGCTATCAATTTCTTCTCGCGTTGGCAACGAGCCGTCCCAATTTTCAGGACTCGCATAAAAAGGGTATTGATAAAGTTCGTCTTTTTCTTTTTTTACACGCACAATCGGTGTAAAATAACCCGTAAATTTAACGTGTCCTTTTTTATCATTTCCCCATGCTTGATGCGCCGCCAATTTTGTTTTTAGCAACTTTGGATTATCAGCATGATTAAGCAACAATTGAATAGTTGCCTCTAATTTTTCAATAGAAACATCTAATCCAGCAATGCGCTGATTCTTCTTTGTTTTACGCTTTTTTAAAGCATCCAATTGATTCGTTAAAGCCTGAATCATTTTATTATCAATCGTAGGAAAATCAAGAGTATCAAGAGAAGATGAGGTAAAGACGGCGGGTAATTTTTCGGCATTTTTAATCTTGCCGTTGCGAAATCTTTGATATTTGGTTTTCACCAACTTATCAATTTCAGCTTCCTGCCTAAAAGGTTCTTCGCCATTTTTTATCGACGAGGTAGCCGAATCTTGACAACCAATACTAATAGTTATTAGCATTGCTGCAAGCAATGTCAATTTTGAAATATTCATGGGAGATACTTTTATTATTTTTTTAATATGTTCACTCTTGTTTTGCAAAAATTGTTCCAATATTGAAAAAAATAATAATATGTCTAAAATAACAGATATATTGATTCTGCCATTTTTTAGATTCTTATTGTGCATAATCATTACATTTGGAGGGGTAGTGCTTCGATTCATAAAGTATTGACAGTTAAATTGAACTTATGAGGAGGGAGAAAACTGAAAACCGTTTTTATCCCTCAAACTTCCTCTTTTTAAATTACATCATAATTGTCAACTATTTATGAATTGTAGCAGTAGGGCGTTAATTTTATAGTGTTTGAATCTTTTGAAATAGATAATAAAGCACCTATTTTTTTAGTGCTAAAACGACCTTATTTTACAAAATGTTCAATTCCTATTTTCAAAAGAACCGCAAAAGTACTATTTTTATTAAGTTTATTTGGGAAAGTTGCCATTTTTTGCAGCGTTTCCAAATAAACTTAACGGAAATTTAACGAAAAAGAATAAAATTTGGACTTAACGGCATACCTCTTTCCTTGTTTTTATGACGAATGAATTCGACAAATCCCCTATCTTCGCGCTTCAAAAAAATTAGAATTATGAAATATAGAAGACTAACTACGCAGGAATTGCAGGAATTGGAGACCGAATTTATCCGCTTTCTTGCCGTACAAAGCATTCCGGCAGACGATTGGGAAAAGATAAAAGCGACTGACCAAAAACGAACGGAAGAATTATTGGAACAATTCAGTGATGTCGTATTCGAAAAAACGATAACCAATATTGAATATTTAGAATTTAAAACGACGAATGATATTAAAACTTTCCATTGTCAGGCAGATAAAATTGTAATGATGGGTTTGTTTGTGGAAGGGAATGTAGCGGTTGATTTTAAAAATCAATTTTCGAAAGAAATGCTCATGGAACTTGGCCGAAATGCGGATGCTGAACTCAAATTGTATACCGCTGAAAAAGCTTATAAAGGAGGACGGGAAGCAGAGTTGTTTAAGATGTTGGAAAGTGGTTGTTTGATTTCAAAAGAAGGAGAATTGTATAAGACGTTGAGACAATTAGCTGTGAGTAGTGAGTAGGAATGTTACGGTATTTTTAAGGTCTATTTTGTGTCCGCCCTTACCACCTGATTCATTTTCAGAAGAAGCAAAAACCATAATTTTTTTAAGAAAAAATATGGTTTTTGCTCCATTAAAAAAAGATTATTTCGGGGTGCGCTCGGTCAGAAGACCTTTTGATACACCACACGCTAATTCTATGAGCAACCCCTTAATCCATTATTCATTACTTTCCGCTTTCATCTGAGGGAAGAATAACACCTCTTGAATCGAAGTTTGATTCGTCAACATCATGGTCAATCGGTCAATCCCAATTCCCAAACCAGAGGTTGGCGGCATTCCATACTCCAACGAACGTAAGAAATCTTCATCCAAAACCATCGCTTCATCATCGCCCCGTTCTGCCAACGCCAATTGGTCAACAAACCGTTGTCGTTGGTCAATTGGATCATTCAACTCTGAATACGCATTGGCAACTTCTTTTCCATTAACAAACAGTTCAAAACGTTCTACCAATCCTTCTTCCGTTCGATGTTTTTTCGCCAACGGAGTCATTTCAATTGGATAATCGGTAATGTATGTTGGCTGAATCAAGTGTTCTTCTACTTTTGCTCCGAAGATTTCATCTACCAATTTTCCTTTACCCATCGAGTTATCAACCTCGATATGTAGTTGCTTGCAGACCGCACGAAGTCCTGCTTCATCCATTTTTGAAACATCTATGCCCGTATATTTTTCGATAGAGTCGTACATACTCAAACGAGCGTACGGCGCTTTGAAGTGAATCAGATTATCACCAATTTGTGCGTCTGTCGTTCCGTTTACCTGCATCGCAATGTACTCGATACATTGCTCGACCATTTCCATCATCCAGATATAATCTTTGTAGGCAACATAGATTTCCATCGACGTAAATTCAGGATTGTGCGTCTTGTCCATTCCTTCGTTTCGAAACATCTTACCGATTTCATACACACCGTCAAAGCCACCAACTATCAGTCTTTTCAAGTATAATTCATTGGCAATTCGCATATACAAAGGCATATCCAATGTGTTGTGATGCGTTTCAAACGGACGAGCTGCTGCACCACCATGTAGGGGCTGCAACACAGGCGTTTCCACTTCCAACCAGCCTTTGTCATCAAAAAATCGACGCATCGCTTGCACAATTCGACTTCTTTTGATAAAAATTTCGCGGTACTGTGGGTTGACGGTCAAATCAACATATCGCTGTCGATACCGCAATTCCGGGTCGGTAAACTCATCGTATTTGTTTCCTTCTTTATCTACTTTAACAATTGGTAAAGGGCGCAAAGATTTACTTAAAAAAGTCAATTCCTTCACTTTCAAAGACAATTCACCTGTTCCCGTAGCGAAATATTCACCGACTACGCCAATATAATCACCGATATCGAGTAATTTGACTAATTTCTTGTAACGCTCCACTTCCTCTTCCGTATCTCCCAAATCTTTTTTACCAATATATAGTTGTATGCGTCCAGCCGAATCTTGCAACTTTGCAAACGGGCCACGTTGTCCCATAAAACGGCCTGCCATACTTACCAGTTCCGTCGAACCAATTGCCGCCGCTTTTGCCTCATCAAAAAAGTCTTGCAAAGCCGTTGCTTCTCGTCCTACATTTGCATCGAATTCTATGGATTCCGCAATTTTCAACTCTGCTACCAGTGCTTCGTCTTTCAAAACTTCTGCTGCTTTGCCTCTATTTTTAAAAAAAGCATCGCGTAATTTCACCGCACCAACCGCACCTACATTCTTAATCTCTTCTAATTTCTTAGCCAGTTTAATATGAAATTGTTCGGTGGTTCTGTCCTGCGAGTATGCAGTCACCTCAAATTGCGCAGCTGGAAAAGGATTGAAACCCAAGTCCTGAATTTTCTGCATGTTTTCTCTACGAATGACTTCTTGTTCTGATAATTGCATATTGATTTTTTCAATAAAGCCAGCTTCCTGATTGCTGGCTTTTATTTCTATAAATGTTTAATTTTTTGCAAAAATAGATTTTTCAATAAAAGTAAATGGTATTCATACCGATTTTTTTAAAAAACAGGGATAATTTTTTATACAATGACATTTACCCTATGTTTGCTGTTCAAAAATGGTGAAAAATCTTCTGTCCGCACGCACCACAGATTTTCTTTTTTTAGACGGAGCAAAAACTGATAACTATATTCGATTAAAATAACAAAGAAATATGCTTGTTTCCAACCTAAGATTTCGAAATTTTCCAGAAGACGACAAAGATAAATTTCCGTGGAGTTTACCGTTGATTCAAAACTTTGAGGAATTAGAATTTGAGAAAAATATCAGCTTCTTTGTTGGAGAAAATGGGAGTGGCAAATCGACATTATTAGAAGGCATTGCAGCTTACACTGAGGTGCCTTTAGCGGGGAGTTTTAGATTAGAAGATGATGACTCTTTGGCTGCCGCAAATGAGTTGGCGAACTATATGTATATTCAATTTAAGGAAAAAACGCATCATGGTTTCTTTGTTCGAGCGGAAGATTTTATTGGATTTGCTCGAAACATCAAGCAAGAAATCAAAGCACTTGATGCGGAAATAGCAGAGGTTAAAGAAAACTTCACGGGCGGTGATATCAACAG
The DNA here is from genome assembly GCA_964445895.1 of uncultured Saprospiraceae bacterium. Lineage (GTDB taxonomy): Bacteria > Bacteroidota > Bacteroidia > Chitinophagales > Saprospiraceae > CAYUNA01. The sequence continues at coordinate 6,691 of CAYUNA010000219.1, forward strand.
AGCTATACAAACAATTGAGGGCGAAAAGAATAACTACATTCGACGATATTCCAAAGACTTGGAAGCGATGTCTCACGGAGAAGGATTTCTGAAATTTTTTACTTCTCGAATCACTGCCAAGGGACTTTACCTGATAGATGAACCCGAAGCTGCCTTATCACCTACTCGCCAATTGAGTCTCCTCTCATTGATTAAGGAAAAGGTGAAAACAACCGGGGCACATTTTATTATTGCAACACACTCTCCGATTATTATGTCTGCGCCTGACTCAGAGGTTTTTTACTTTCAAGATGGCAAAATTACTAAAGTAGATTATCGAGAAACGGAACATTATCAACTAACGAAGATGATATTGGATAATCCGGATAGGGTGATGGGGGAGTTGTAATGGAGATT
>CAYUNA010000220.1:0-7080 GCA_964445895.1 uncultured Saprospiraceae bacterium
CAAAATCATTTTTCATCCTCAAACTCCTCTTGTTTTAAATGCAAAGAAACTTTTTCACCAAGGAGTTTTAAGGGAGCAAAACGGTTTTTGCAAACCGTTTTGCTCCCTTAAAACCCCACCGCCTCGCGTCGCAGGCGCGGGGGAATGAGTTTTTTTGAAGCTCAAACACCTATTTAAACATTACTGGAACAGCTACCATCGTCTCTTCCCAAGCAATAATCAAATGCACTTCTTTGTCAGATTTTTTATCAAAAAATATAGACAAGTTCTCTACCATTTCGCCAGTTTTTTGTGCTGGCACATTGATGCTCGCTACTTTCTTTTCTTCATCATAGCCATACGTTCCCCAAGTTGGAATATCGGTATGAATCACCACTTCCCAATTGTCTTTCGTTGGCGTAGCAATGATGCCATAAGTACCTGGACGAATGTCTTTTCCACCAATATTTACGGCCTCAAAAAAGGTAATTTCCGTCGTCTCATTTGCACCCAAACGCCATACTTCTCCGTACTTCAACAACTCCCCAAAAATCACTCGGTCGTTGCGTTTTGGACGGCTATAGACTACGCGTACCTTTGCTTTATTTGCTTCCAGTTCTTCTGGTTTCAAGTAATTGTGAAAACGAGAATCATCTGGATATTGTGCTAAATCCATTGGACTTTTGTCCGCTTCTGCCATGAAAAGTGGATTCAAATTGATTGGTAAAGCAGCTTGTGTTTTGTCCCAGGCAAACACCATGTGTACCAAGCCATCGTTGATTTCCTGAAAACCAATTGTAAATTCTTCACGACTATTGGGCACTTTTTGTACCTTAATTTTAGCGGTCGCAATATCTTTCGATTTGTCACGGTCTTTTGTACCCGCGATAAAGCGTTGTGTCGAAATTTTAATCGTCCATTCTTTCTCATTTACATCCGCAAACATCGTGTAAGTTCCTCGGTTGACAAACGTTCCACCAATTTCTACCGCTTGATAAAAAGTTACTTCCGTCGCTTCATTTGCACCCAATCGCCACTCTTTGCCGTAAGGCACGAGGTCACCAAAAATCACCCGACCTTTTTTCATCGGACGACAGTATAACACCTTAATTTGACGGTCTAATTTATCATCTTCATCCATGTAATTTGCCCAAGCAGAACTACGTGGGTAATGCGCCGCATCCATCGGGCTTTTATCCAATTTTGGAAACTTAGATTCCTCTTGTGCGTTCATTGCTGCAAGCCCAAAAACACAACAAGTGAGTACAAATAAAAACTTTTTCATTGATTTGATTTTAAATAGACTTTTTTACTCAAATAGAAATAGTCATTTGGTCAATAAGTCTAATGATAAGTGAAAGGGATGGTCTGACTTTAAAATGGCCAATTCCCTCAAAAAGTCGCAAAAGTACGTTTTTATCAACGCTTTTGCTATTTCTAAAATGTAAGGCATACGACGGTGAGACTTTAAAAAGCTATTTTAAAAATACAACTCAATCGCCTTCGCCACGCCATCTTTGTGATTCGTCTCCGTCACCACATCAGCACTCGCCAAAACTTCCGGTTTTGCGTTCTGTACAGCCATTCCAACTTTCACTGCTTCCAGCATTTCAATGTCATTATAGTTGTCTCCAAACGCAATGCAATTTTCTAAGCTAAAATCTGGATATTTGGCAGCTAACAAGACTTGAATTCCCGTCAATTTTGAAATATCTTTATTCGCAATTTCCAGATAAGTATCCTTGGAACGATACAAATGCAAACTATCAGAGTAGTTTTCTTTTAAAGCAGCCACTACTTTATCTAACTCTGATTTTTCGCCCATACACATGATTTTATGCGCTCCTTTTTCAGCCGTTTTCCATTCTTTTAAAACCGTTTCAATTGGTCGAACCGTTGGCGCAACTTTAGTATTGTACTGTTCGCGTTTTGCCCAAAAATCCATACCTTCCACATACCAATTGTCGTGATTGTAGAGACTGATGTGAAATGTTTTTGCTGTATTTAAATCCGCAATTGCTTCGATGGTTTCTACGGGAATTTCTGTAGAATGAATGCTTTTCCCATCTAATAACACCAGTCCGCCGTTGTAGCAAATCAACGGTAAACCATTGATATTCAAGTCATTTTGTAAATGCGTCATTGCGCTCGGCATCCGCGAAGAAATCAAAATGAATGGAATTCCTTTTTGGGAAATATGATTCACAGCAAGTTTTAACTCTTCCGAAATTTCACGTTTTTTATTCAATAAAGTGCCATCAATGTCTGTAAATGCGATTTTTAAATCCAATTCTTCCTGTGCGCTGTTTTCCCCAAAATCAATGTCAAAAAATGGTGTTTCAATCACGCCACCAGCGGGCAAATCATTTAATTTTACATCACCAATTCGAACCCGAAATAACCGCAGGGTCGGAAATCCAACTGCTGCCGTCATTTTGCGAACTTGGCGATTTTTCCCTTCTTTTAAAGTGATAGAAACCCAACTCGTCGGCCCGTGATGATGTCCTCGAATTGGTTTGGTACGCGGTGGAAAATTCGGTGGTTCTGGCAACTTAAATGCATTGCAAGGCAAGGTCAAATAACGTTCGGGGCGACCTTTTACGGTAATCTCTACACCGGTTTTCAATCGTTCAATTGCAGCCTCGTCTATTTCACCATCCACCTGCACATAATACTCTTTTTCGACTTTTCGGCTGGTCACCAAATGGCTTACTTTTCCGTTGGTAGTCAACAATAAAAGTCCCTCCGAATCCACATCCAAACGTCCAATAGCCATGGTATTTTCTGGAAAATCATGGAGTTCGCCCAATACCGTTTTCTTCCGCTTTTTACTGTTGATAAATTGACTAAGCATCCCGAAGGGCTTATGTATAATGAAATGACGATGCGTCATAGAATTTGTGTTTTTGGGCGCGAAAGTACAATAAAATATGGGATAATTAGTAGTTGTAATTTTCTATAGACGCTTTGAGTCAAACTCAAAATATTGGTGGACTGTTGGGGTGTAAAATGATATACTCTTTGTTTTTTAAGTGACTCGTAGTAGTTAAGTCCGGGTACTTAATTCAAAATCAACTGAACCAATTCCTCCATATTTTCAAACACTTCCACGTCATCATAATACAAATAAAAAACAGGCAAATGCCATTTTTGATTTGCCGTTTGATTAAAAGTGATTACCTCTCGCCGCATCCGCAAAAACGTTTTAGGTTTTACCTGAATACCCGCGACTGCCTGTCCATTTTTTTTCACAATCAAATCAATTCGCAACTCTTCATCCAAATATCCCTCTGCTTCTTCAACCGTAAAATCGGATAACAATCGTCGTAATTCCTTTGCCGCTTTCGTTTCAATAATCCCGCCTTTCAGCGACTGCACCACAAACAAATCGTATTCCCACTGAATACAATCTTTCAGTGAAAACTTATTTTCTTTCCAATATTGTTGTTGTGAATGATACAAATTTCGACCAAAATCCTCGACCGTTCCCTTACTTTGGATGCCGCAAGAACAGTTATTTTTAAAGTGAAATCGGATTAATTCTACCAATTCCTCCTTACTTTTTGGACGATGCGTTTTGATAAGTTTCATAACGGGAACGCTGCGATAGGGCGCAGAAATCCCCATTTTTCCATTGAGTTCGTTGAGTAGTCCTCCAGTGTATGCCATGTTTTATTTGTTTTGGTAAGACAAATATCGACAAAACATTGGACATTTTTAAATTAAAAAAGAATTTTATATTTCAATATATTATTTTAATAAAATTTAATTTTAAAAATCTCATCTTAATCCTACTTTGGCACTTTAGAATTTTGCTTTGTTCCTTAGCTATCTTCTGTCCGCACGCACCACTAATTTCTTTTTTTAGAAGGAGCAAAAACTGGATTTTTTATAAAAATCCAATTTTTGCTCCCTCTTTAAGAATATTTCTCGTGGTGCGGTCGGACAGAGAATAACTAAAAACCTATTATTATTTTAAAGTGTCAAAGTAGAATTAGTCAATTAATTCAAAATCATATCTCTCCAATTCCACTCCATTGATAATTAATGAAACCTGATGTAGTCCTAAATGCAATTTCCGAGTAGAAATAATCTTAAAATGCTGCTTACGATGCACCTTTGTCGTTGAATTAGCGGCATATTCTTTTTCACTAATTTTAAATACTTTTCGCGATAAAGTACCGTTCGCTTTTTGATAGTACAAGCCATATTCCAACCGCAATTTAAGAGGTAAATTAGCGGTATTGATGAGCTGAAAGCTAAATTCAAAATACTCCCCAATCTTAACCGTTGGCGTCAAAACCTGAAAATCCTTAACTTGAATATCCTCGACCGAACCGAATCCAAACAACGGCATCACCTCCATATTTCCTTGTTTCAAAAGAGTTCGGCAGGCATGTTTGACAACCCAATTGACTTCTGCTGATTCTCCCAACCATTTTTTGGCAAAACCAATCACGATTTCAGGCTGATTTTTAGAAACATCATTTAAATTATTCGCCACACTCCGCCGCACCGATTCCGACTCGTCATTTCGTAGCTTTTTCAAAATTGGTAAAATGGGCGTCGGGTCTTTTTTCAACTCAGGAAGCCCCATTGCCCAGGGCAACATCGGACGACAACCTTCTGTGGATAATCGGCGCACCATCGCATGTTTGTGGCTTGACCACGCGACCATTTGCGCCATCATTTTGCTTGGATATTTTAATAAAAATGGACGAACACCAAATTCACAGCTCGTAAATTGAGTGATTTTTTCAAACGCATTGACGGAAGTTTCAAAATCTTCTAAACCATAAACTTCTATAAAATCGGGTAAGAACATGTATTCAAAACTCATTTCATTTGCCCCTCCTTTTATCAATTTTTCTATCAACGCAACGATGGTTGTCGCTTGTTTTTTAAATGAACCTGACAAGTGACTATTCAGCGTTTTTGAGATGTGCCGCATCCGCTGTTTCAACGCTCGATTCTCCCATTCTGCATCGTGAATATCTTTTAAAAACAATGTTTCATTAAAGCCTTTTTCAACTTTGGAAATAGCGCGAGTCATACCTACAAAAAAGTCATCGTTGTACACATATTTTAGTGGTTCTGCCATTGTGGTGTTAGGTTTAAATTTTCTCAAAAAAAAAGGGGGCATTCACTGGTGATGAATGCCCCCGAAATCTAGACTTTATAAACGTAATTCTTATGGTTTAGAAGGAAGTACTATACAAATGTATGAAGAAATGTTCATAAATAAAAACGTTCATTTAAAATTTGCTCAATTCCCTCTAATTTTTCTAAAAAACCGTCGAATTCTGCTTATTTGTTTCTTATTGGCTTGTACGGCAGTTTCGCGCCAATTGGTTTCTTCGTTGGCTATTTTTTTCGCATAATATTTCATCGCATGGTCAACGTACATAAATTGTTTTTGCTCTCCGATTAAATCACTAAACTCAGCTTCCATCAACAAATCTCGCACTGGCCCAATCGCTCCACTTAAGTAAAATTCAATGCCCTGCCCCTGCAACTCTTCAATCAATTCGGTAATTGCGTGGAGTCCACTTGAATCAATTTCATGGAAAGAGCTAGCATCTAACAACACCATTTTCAAAGAATGACCTCTTCGGCGTACTTCGCGTCGGATAGCACTTTTAAAATAGTCAGCATTGCCAAAATACAAAGAAGCATCCATTCTGATAATTAAAATACCCTCCGTTTCTTTGGCTTTTGGAAATCGCTGAATATTTCGATAGGCAGGCGTATCGGGAATGTTTCCCAAAATAGCAATATGCGGTCTGGTCGTTCGATAAATAACCAACATCATCGACAAAATTACGCCAACTAAAATGCCATATTCGATACCAAAAATCAGCGTCACAAAAAAAGTAGTCAGCATCATCGAAAAGTCCTGCCGATGGATTTTCCAAAGGTGTCGCGCCTCTTTTAAATCAAATAAACCGATGATGGCTACGAAGATAATTGCGGCTAAAACGGCTTTTGGTAAATAGAAAAAAAGATGTGTAAAAAACAATAACGTCAACCCAATTAGCAACGCCGTAATGATGCTCGACATCCCCGTTTTTCCACCCGCCGAACTATTGACCGCTGACCGCGAAAAACTCCCTGATGTAGGTAAGGCTTGAAAGAATGCTCCCCCAATTTTCGACCAACCAATTGCCTTTAATTCTTGATTGGGATAAACGATGTAGTCGCGATGTTTACTCTCCAATGCCTTCGCAATACTGATGCATTCCACCACGCCCATCACGGAGACGGTCAACACCGTCGGCATGACTAATTCGATGCTGCTATAATCAAATAAAGGTAAAGAAAATGCAGGCAATCCCTCTGGCACATATCCAATGATAGCAACTCCCAAAAACTGTAAATCTAACCCATAAGATACCAAAATGCCCAACACTACAACCAATAAATATCGTGGAAATTTGGGTTTCCATTTTTTCAAAACTTGAATAATAATTATCGAAACAATGCCTAAAATCAAAGTCGGTACATTCGTTAATTGCAGATTCCAAAAAATAAACTCCAGCGTCTCATAACTGTGTTCATACCTCGGAATGTCAATACCCAATAGGTGCTTCATTTGCGAAACACTGATGATTATCGCAGCCGCCGAGGTGAAGCCTGCGAGCACGGGATGCGATAAGAAGTTAACAAAAAAACCTAATTTCAAATAGCCCATAACGACATGTACGACGCCAATCAATAACCCCGTCAAAATCACCAATTCAATGTAACGGTCACTCATTTCCTCCACGCCTTCAATGCCGCTGATACCTGCCCAAACCAGCAATGCCGACAAAGCTACCGGCCCAACGGACAAATGCCGAGATGTCCCCAGCACAGCATATAAAATCAGCGGAATCAAACCCGCGTACAAGCCATAAATCGGTGGCATTCCTGCCAAAAGCGCATAAGCCATTCCCTGCGGCACAAGCATGATGGCGACCGTCAAACCTGCGGATAAGTCAGATTTGAGGTATGATTTTTTGTATTTTGGTAGCCATTCGAGGATGGGAATGTGGCGTTTCCAATTCATGGTATTTTGGTCTTACTTTTTTATTTTGTCATTCTGAGCTTCTTTTGTCATTC
>CAYUNA010000221.1:0-7078 GCA_964445895.1 uncultured Saprospiraceae bacterium
ATTAAAAAACCTAACTTGCTGATTATCAAAGAGTTTTAACTCTTAGTTGGCATAAAATATGTTGGAATCTAACGGCGTTCCTAAGTAGAACTTGAGAAAAAAAATCATTTCTCTTATTCAGACCAAAGGAAATCATTTAGAACCATTATCAAACAAGTCTATTTTAACACTTCGCAAAATATTTTGAAATAATCTCTATTTTTACCATTAAAAGCAAAAAATGAATCAATCAGTAAAAACACCTCGTTGGGGTATCGTTGGACTTGGAAAAATCGCACGTCATTTTATTCACGATTTACAATTAATTGACCAGGTACAAATCGGTGCAGTGGCTTCTCGAACGCTTGAAAAAGCAAAAACTTTCGCTGCCGAATATGATATTTCGAAAGCTTATGGTAGCTATGCCGATTTATTTGCTGACCCGGATATTGATATAGTTTACATCGCCACGCCCCATGATTCTCATGCAAAAATCAGTATCGAAGCCATGAATGCCGGCAAACATGTTTTGTGTGAAAAGCCCTTGGGTGTCAATCGAAATGAGGTAGAAAAAATGATTGCTGCTGCCAAAAAGAATCAGGTTTTTTTGATGGAAGCATTTTGGTCGCGTTTTAATCCTTCGATACAGACCGTTTTTGAATTGGTCAAAAAAGGGGCGATTGGGGAGGTCAATTACCTCAATGTTGATTTTACCAATTATCGAGAAGATGCTCCTGATAGCCGAATGTTGAATATGGATTTGGCTGGCGGTTCGTTGATGGATATGGGCGTGTATCCATGCTTTCTGGCTTATCTGATTTTTGGAAAACCAGACGAAATTCTTGCCGCTGCTCGTTTTCATGAAACAGGTGCAGACCTACAAACTTCTGCTATTTTTAAATATAAAAATGGCATGGCAAACGTGATGAGTGGTTTTGCTTCAGAGTCCGATATGGTCGCAAAAATTTATGGAACAAAAGGTCGAATTTACCTTAATCGAACTTGGCACGAGACAGAAAGTTATACCATTGAAATGGGAAATAAAGCAGATGGGCAGTATGATTCAAAAACAATTCATTTGCCAACAAAAGGTAAAGGTTATACTTATGAAATTTTAGAATGTATCAATTGTTTGCAAAACGGGCAAGTGGAAAGTGAGTTGTGGTCTCATCAAAATAGCCTTGATTTATTGAGTATTACGGATGAGATTCGGCATCAGATTGGGTTGAAGTACCCGTTTGAAAAAAGACAATCGTAGCGCGGTCAGAAAACCTTTTGATACAACCTCGTATGAATGCTGAGGCTGTATCACAAGGCAATTTTTCACGTTAAGTGAAATGAATTCAATAACTTGAACCATTATGCTTGTTCTTTTTCCTTCTAAAAACCTTTAAAAATAAGTCCGTAACGCGGCTATGCACTGATTTTTAAACCTTTTTACAAGAAAAAATTACGGCGCATTCTGGCTCAACTTATTAAATTCATTTCACTAAGAGGAAAATTAAATTCTAAAGACGGAACAAAAACCATATTTTTTCTTAAATAAAAATATGGTTTTTGATTCAACAGGGCAACTTTTATTTGATGTAATCGCCACTAATGTTTTCAAAGCTTGGCAAGTGTTTATAATGCCATTTTTCAACAATTTTCCCGTCTTTCAATAGGACGATTCCTGGATTTGACCGCACAATTGTTTTCAACAAAATATCATCTGCACTATAAAATGGATAAGCACTTTGCGTCTCGTGGCGGAAGTCATCAATCATCGCGGGGTCGGCGTAAGCGGTGACTGCGAAGGACTTGATTCCTGCTTTTTCGGCAGCTTCCAGTACTGGATTCACAACGGTCGTCCACGGCATGGTGTAGCTTGCAGGGAAATTGAAAACTTCTTGATTAACCGTTTTAGTTTGTTCTTTAAAAGTGGTGTCAATCCGAATCAACTCACCTGTGTCAGGAGTGTATACGGTATCAATTTCAATTGGAATTCGTTCCGTGATGGTTTTTTGACCCGTCGCCGATTCGTGTTTAATTTTATACGCAACAATCATAAACGTATAATTTGGATTTGCCAAAATATCCTCTGTTACGCTTTCGCCCATAGCATTACTGATGTCAAAATCACTAATTTTTGAGCGTTCAATCGTTGGTTCTGTTTTGATTTGCTCTAATTTCCATTCCTCTTTCGGATACTTTTTAAATTCTTTTAGATATTGGTTGTAAGGTACTTCCACGACTTTACCATCTGCTTTATTGGTGGCTCTATATGCGATGATTTCAACGGCATTTTCGGCATCCTCTTCCAATTGCTTTTGCGCTCGGATATCTGTACCAACTCTAAATGGGCGGAAATCGGTGGTTGGAATATTCCAGAAGAAATTGCTGAAACAGTAAATTGTCAAAACAATAATGCTACCAAGAATTCCTCCATTTTTACCAAGAAATTGAGACCCGACTAAGCCTAAGGTAGCAATCAAAGCACCCAAACCAATAGCGTAGTCTTTTTCATTAGACCAGATAATTGCCAAACCTGCCAAAACGGCAACGGCTATCATTGCTGCCCGTTGGATTGGATTGTTATAATAATTGCTGCTTTTGGTCGTAAATAAAAAGTAGAAAGCAGGGAATAATAAAGCCACATCTTTGAAGAAAGAGACTTTGGGTTTTAGCTTTAAAAAGTCACCAAAGCAGCCACAATCGGTTACTTTCATGCTTGTTTCTACCCAGTCGCCCCATTTGCTAAATTCAAAGAAATTCACCCCATCACCGACATAGCCTGTCAAATAAGTAAATCCTGTGAGGAAAGTAAAGAAGATGACTAAAATTAAAAACGCCCAACTGGTGAATTTTGGTTTTACGCCGAGTAGCAACATGATACCTAAGACGATTTCAAAGATAATCATGACGACCGAAAAGGTAATGGCGTGTTCTGAAAACCAAGGAAACATTGGAGATATGAAGGATAACCAGGTTTCACTAAAAGTTGCTTCAAATTCTGCAAAATACTGCTCCATTTTGTAAGCTGTACCTAACGGGTCAACAGCTTTTACCCAACCAGAGAATATAAACAGGGCACCGCAATAATTTTGCAGAAAAGTCCTCAGCCAATTGATTTTTTCTTTTTTATTAAAAACACCTACCAAAACGGTCAACAAGACGGTGATGATAGCGACGTAGAATAAAAGTATTTTTAAAGTCATATCTTAAGGTATATTCTGATATTTGGGAAGCGAGAAAATTATAAAATTTTCGAGCTTCAAAAAAAATAGTATGCATTAGAATTAATGAATGAGTTTTGAGCAGTTTTAAATCTCACTCGACCTTATTCATAAAGTCTATTGCCTGTGGTAATGCAGGTGGTGTTTTGAGGGACTGTGGACTTTAATCTGTATTGAATTGAATGTCAATACGTTTACAGTACTTTCAATCAGCAATAATGCTGAATTTGACCGCAAATATAGTAAGCCTTTTTGAGTGTGCAAAGATTTGAGGAAAAAGGCGAAATTGCTGTTAACAGGATGTCAAATTTGTTAATAAAAAACGAATTTTAGGGAAAAAGACTATTTTCGCCGTTAAATACCGTTTTAAACCTTTTAGAATTGGATTAACTTATGTCAAAACGCACACCAAATACAACACTACCGCCATCTATTTTCAAATTTTTAAAGCAATTGCAAAAAAATAATAACCGACCTTGGTTTACCGAACATAAGGATAAATATTTGGTGGAAGATGCTCATTTTAAAAAATTTGCGGAAGCTTTACTAAATGAAATGAGTCAATACGACAATATTGAGTCGATGAAGACGTATCGGATTTACCGGGATGTTCGATTTTCAAAAGATAAAACTCCCTATAAAAACAACTTTGCAGGAGGCATGAAACGGGCGACGAAATGGTTGCGAGGTGGCTATTATTTTCAAATACAGCCAGGTGGAAACTCAATGGTTGGTGGTGGTTTTTGGGGACCAAATGCGTCAGATTTGAAGCGGATTCGACAAGAAATAGCTGCTGACGCCGAATCCTTGCGAAAGATTATTGCTGATCCCACCTTTGTTAAAACCTTCGGAGAATTGGGGGGAACACAGTTGAAGACCGCGCCAAGAAATTATCCAAAAGACCATCCGAATGTTGATTTGTTGCGTTATAAACAATTTGTAGTGCGCCGACATTTTACAGATGAAGAAGTATTGGCAGATGATTTTTTACCGAAGTTGGTAGAGAGTTTTCGAGCAATGCGCCCGTTTTTTGATTATATGAGTGATGTCCTGACAACGGACGCTAATGGAGTGCCCATAGAGTAAAAATATAATTTTCACAAATAGACACATTTTTAAGATGAAAAAACAATTGCTGTTATTGCTAATTATTGCAATGTATAATATGAACTGCAAAAGTCAGGATGATATGAACAACACAGACAATGTGGACATTAAAGGATATGAGTTATTGACAGATTTATCGGGGCATTGGGTGGGAGATAATCTGACTGCTTTTGGATATTTCGACTGGTTTGCCTTCGATTTTCGACCAATATCTGCTTCTCATTTGCATTCTATTTATGAAGGAGGTACCAATCAAAACATCATTACGTCCATTTTTATCGCTGACTTTGAAGGTGAAAAACAAATTATGGCAAGAAATGGTGGCTGGTTGGGCAACCAATATCGAGCGACATATTTTGTTTTGGATTCTGCGGAAGTTACCAATAATGTAAAATATTACCGATTAGTCGATGCCATAGGAAAGGAGAAACGGGCATTTATGGAATTGAAATTTGAAAATGATACGCTGTTTTTTGACGCTTATAAAGATAATGGCGGGTCGCTTGACGAACCAATTCACCATATGGGATTTAAGGGCACGAATTACAATCCATCTTTTGCGCAGGCGGCGACGGATTTGTTTGATTTTCCGCAGAAGGTTTCAGAAGTTGATTTAGAAAACAAATTTGTTAACTTGATTGATGAGGATTCTGCTTTGTTTTTAGAAGAGAGTGACGACCCATTTCCAAAAAGTGAACACAGGCATTTGAGTGATTTAAAAATCAACATTAGCAAGGATAATTCCATTGCGGATGATGCCTTGTTGTTGTATATTTCTACCGAAAGACTTATTGATGAAAGTGGACAAGTAAATTTTGATAATTTAGATAAAAAAGTAGTGCGAACCATTGACATTCAGTCAAATGAGGCGTTTTATGAGACGACCTATTTGCATCCAGATACTTATTATATTACGGTCTTTACGGATAAGGATAACAATTTTTATCCCTCGCAGGGTGATGTGGCGAATGTGAGTAAATTGATAGAGGTGACTCCAGAAAGTCAGTTGGAGATGGAGGTAATGGTCAATTTATTGATTCCCTAATCCTCCATTTTTGCATTTTGAGCCAAGAATATTTAAGGAAGAAAATGGAATAGAGGCGACTCAAGGGTTTTCAAAGGGAATGAATTGAATCTCATGAAAATACAGTTTATTTCCTTTGAAAACCTTATCTGCTTACCATAAAATCAGCCTGAAATACGGTGATTTTGCATCATATTTTATCATAAAAATTGGGATGACTCATGTGCCATATCACCGGCGACTAACCGACACACCCTCCGTCGTAAACGCAATCCCTTGTTGCCCATTTGTCGAAATCATTACGCCTTGAAAAATGGGTTTAAGTTGATCGGAATTACCGCCCCAATTTACCATGAAGTTTGCGCCTGTCCCACCTTTGGTATCATTTTCTTCAATCACATAATCAATTGATTGTAAGGGTTTGAGTAGCACAGTTTTTTCTATAAAACGTTGCACTAAATCGCCATTTGTATCATAATAATCAATGTCATTGATGTAAATGCTGTCTGTCAGACTAGTATTACGGATACTCAATGTCGCGGTCAGTAAAAAACGGACGTCCTTGGTTTCACTGTAAATGTCAGAATAAATGGAAACATAAACCGAATCCTCGTAAGCCAAATTTGTTTTATCAACATAGATTTGATGGCTTTTGAGTAGGTCCTTACCTGCTTCATTTAGGTTTTGACTTTGTTTTTCGCAAGAAATAAAAAGTAAAATTGGTAAGAAAGTAATCAATATGATTTTCATAAACGTTTTGATTTGTTAAGCACTTTGATATAGTTTAAGTGCTTAGAGTATATCTGGTTTTTTGTTATTGGTGTGCGTGGATAGAAGACAGCTAAAGAACTAAACAACCCTAAAGTAGAATTACTTTTTGCGTCGCATTTAATTTCACTTAGAATATAACGGGACAGGTGCGTAATATCAGTTAATAACGATACTATTCTACATCGGAAATCTACCTTCCTCTGCAATCTCTTCTATGCTTTTCCGCTCTCTTGGTTGAGTCTCTTTTTCTTGTAAATCCTTCGGAATATCGCCTACTTCACCACCGTAATAGCCTACTGCAATTGCCGAAACAACGTGATAGCCCTCAGGAACTTTAAAGTCCTCCTTCGCTTTTTCAAAATCTACGCCTGCCATTTGGTGCAGCGCGATTCCTTCACTTTGCGCTTGAAAAGTCATATTGCCAACTGCCAAGCCGAGGTCATGCAGTGCGTGATAATTATCTTTTCCGTTACCGAATTGTTCTTTAATCGCGGTTAATATTAAAACGGGAGCATTTTTAGCCCATCCTTGATTAAAATCTCCGAGGCAATTAAAAATTTTATCATAAGCATCCGTCCCTTTCTGACCATAAGTGAATCGCCAAGGTTGCTCGTTATAGCTACTAGCCGCCCAACGTGCAGCTTCAAAGAGTCGTTGAATGGTTTCTGTATTTAATGCTTTTTTTGAGAAAGAACGTGGACTCCAACGCACGCTTAAGTAATCGTGAATTTGAAGTTTAGTATCAGCAATTTTTGTTGTAATTAAAGGTTGCATGATTATAAATTTTTTTAGGAGTTGAGTCTGAATTTTCTAATAGAACTAACTTTTGATTCAAAAGTTCAAATAGATATTCCATTTTAAATGAATAATTATTAATCATAGATATTATGGAAAAAAATATTTCTGAACATCAGCAGTGATGTCTTGTTTTATACCTGAAAACGATTAAAAATTGAATGTGATTGAATACGTCATGACAAAG
>CAYUNA010000222.1:0-7063 GCA_964445895.1 uncultured Saprospiraceae bacterium
ATCACAAAAATCTGCTCGGTCAAAAGTATAACTTATTTCTGTCCAAGCACTTAGATTCTTAATTGCCTGTTCCCTAACTTAAAAAACGATGCAAAGGTACAAAGTATAGGTGGGAATTGGTGAGAAATCTTAGAATTCTAAGGTAGACACGATTTGATTACAGTGTAACAAAAGCTTCTTTATGTTTTTAGAAAGGGGGATTAAGGGGCAGAAGTGAGTTTGTAAAACTCGTTTCTGCCCCTTAATGCCAATGCTGTTGAATTAAGCGCGGGTAGCGGATACCTTCAAGGTATCTGCTACCTAAAACGCAGCAAAAAGGTAGCAGATACCCTAAAGGTATCCGCTACCCGTGCCATCAAAATTCCTTAATTCAACAGCATTGCCCTTAATGCCCACACCCGCTTTGCCACAGGCAAAGCGTAGTTTTTTTTTGAAGCTCGAAAATCTTGAGATTTTCTCGCTTCTCAAAACAGAAGGAAACTTACATTAGACGGTATTGATTCTACAAAATTTGAAGGGGATATTGTTAGAGTATAGCTGTTCTCACTTTGAATTAAATCTTGACAAAATACCATCACCGAAATCGAATCGTGTACTGAAAACTCGGAATTATATTCCCAAAATTGGCTTGAAAAAAGAAGTCATCTTCAAACTCATCTGTGTCCCAAACCGAGACTCCCGCACCGATAGTTTGAATTTTGGTTTTTATGGTAAAACCAAGAAAAACGCGGTAATGTTTTTGTCGATTATCGCTTTCTATCAACAGGGATTCGGTCAAAAATTGAAGATTATCCGTTATTCGTACACCCGCGCCAAAAGACCAATAATCGGCAAGATTAATAATGGAATTGTCAAATCGGTCATTGACGGGAATAAACATGGGAGAGTCTGATTTATACACCAGATTCAAAAAGTAGCTAGGTGTACCGAGGGTCAAAATAGGCGCAATAGCCCATTGTCTATCTCTGGAAAATGATAATTCCTCTCCTGTCAATTCGACAACAAGTCCCGCATGTAGGTATTTTTTGATAGGAATTCCCGTCTTGAGCCGCAATTGAGCATACCAGCCGCTCAGTCCACCCGAGAAGCTAAAATATTGGTCGGCAAAAACAAATTCTCTCAGGTAACCAGCAGATTCTCTAAACAATATTTGTCCTTTAGGTAAATTAAAAGCGGTTGGTACAACACTAATTCTATAGGGAATATGAGTTTGTTTTCTCGCTCTTTTGACGGCAGAAATCTTAGCGCGTTCTTTCCTTCTCACTTTAGAAGTATAGGATGGAGGAGAAAGGGTTTTGTAGGTTTTTTTTACGGTTTCACCCGAAGCAATTACTTTGATTGCGTTGATTTCTTTTATTTTAAAAGGCAAATTCATTCCGTTTTGGGTGGTCAAATAAAGTTTTTCGACAGACATAGAAACGATGATGCCGGCATATTTTTGCCCCCAGGTTGTGGTTAATGAATGTTCTTGAGTGAGGGAATTTATTTTGAGGTTTTCATCAATTTTTATATCAGGATAGGCTTCCAAAATTTGCGCTATCACCGTTTTCTTTTCTACTATATCAATCAATCTGCCTTGTACAACACTATCAACTTCCATTCGATGAAAAACCTTTTGTTGACCACTACTATCCGCAAACGTGATTGCATTTTCGTTTATGGATATAAGCGTTCCTTCTTTTGGGGCTTTATTTTTTTCGTACAAAATATGAGTATATCCAGTAGTTTGCGCCAATAAATTCGAAGTATTTATTAGTAAACAAAGGAATGTTATTTTAACAAAAACAGTGTTGAATATTTTCATAAAATAGTTTCGATGATTGATATTGTTTGAAAAAAATAGAGCCTTGATTAAAACGCCAAACAAAGCCTGAATGTGGCGTACAATTTCCTGTTTGTTCTCTGACTCTAAAACCGTTATTCCCTTCTCAACCCCTAAAATCCCAGTTGATTTTCTGTACTTGGCTCAATCAAATCCCACATATTACCATATAAATCAGCAAAAACGGCGACTTGACCGAAGGGTTCAACTACCGGAGGACGAATGATTTCAATATTTTGGTCAAGTAAATTTTGATAGTCGCGTTCAAAATTATCCGTGTATAAAAATAGAAAAACGCGTCCTCCCGCTTGATTGCCAATTCGCGTCGCTTGGTGTTCGTTGGCTGCTTTAGCCAATAAAAGACAGCATTCCTTTGAGCCTTTCGGGGCAACCAATACCCAACGTTTGTTTTCATCCAAAACGGTGTCTTCAATGAGGTCGAAATGTAGTTTTTTAGTGTAAAACTCAATGGCTTCATCATAATCTTTAACAACGAGCGCAAGGTGGGTGATTTTCTGTTTCAAAATAATGGTATTTTTTAAATGTGAAAAAAAAATGCAAATTGGCTAAAATTTTCAAGATAATTATTAGTCATTCTGCAATTAATTTAGAAATTTGCAACTCTTCAACTTATGCTTCTCGAATCGTTATTTCATATCTAAAGAAATTGATAATGAACTTATTATTCATTTTCAAAATCTATTGCATCACTTTTTTAAAATAATATCTATGAAAATCCTTGTTCCGCCGTTCAAGGCATTCTTGTTTTTATTGGTAATAATTTTTATAACTGCTTGTGAATCAGGAGATAAAAAGCAAAGTTCAACACAGGAAAATAACACGAACATGACAAAAAAAACGGAGACTTACGAAAAACCGCGTGTACCAGATTGGCATAAAAACGCCAATGTTTATGAAGTAAACCTGCGTCAATATACCGCAGAAGGAACGTATAAAGCATTTACTAAACACCTACCTCGATTGAAAGAAATGGGCGTTGATGTACTATGGTTTATGCCCGTTAATCCGATTAGCGTCAAAAATCGAAAAGGACCTATGGGGAGTTATTATGCAGTAGCGGATTATAAAGATTCCAATCCAGAGTTTGGCTCTTTGGATGATTTTCGAGACATGATGAAGGCCATCCACGACCACGGTATGTATGGAATTATTGATTGGGTGCCGAATCATACTGGTTGGGATAATCCTTGGATAGAGGAACATCCAGAGTGGTTTACACAAGATAAAGACGGCAATGTCATTGACCCAATTGACCCGGAAACAGGAGAAAGTTGGGGCTGGACAGATGTAGCCGATTTGAATTTTGATAATATGGATATGCGAGCCGCTATGATTGACGCGATGGCGTTTTGGGTAAAAGAATGTAATGTAGATGGCTTCCGTTGTGATGTGGCGCATAATGTTCCTGTTGACTTTTGGGCAGCGGCGTCGGATTCTTTGTATGCGATTCGTCCGTTGTATATGTTGGCGGAAGCAGAAGTACCTGCGATTGTGAATAATGGAGCATTCGTGGTGGATTATGCCTGGGAATTTCATCATTTATTGAATGATATTGCGAAAAGTCAGGGGGCGAACCGAGGAGGTAAAAAATTGGTGAAAGGTAATATTATCGAAGGGTCAAAAGAGATTGAAAAAATCAAAACGGCGAATGACATTGATGAAATGATTGCTAAAAAACGGAAGGAATATAGCAAAGGTTACCAAATGAACTTCACCTCTAATCACGACGAAAATGCGTGGAGCGGCACAGAAATGGCACGTTTTGGCGATGGACATTTGACTTTTGCAGTATTGACCGCAACGTTGGAAGGTACATCTTTGGTGTATTCTGGTCAGGAGTCAGCAATGGATAAGCAATTGGAGTTTTTTCAAAAAGATACCATTGAGTGGGGAACTTTTGAATATGCTGATTTTTATAAAACTTTAAATGAATTGAAACACCGAAATCGAGCCTTATGGAATGGCGAAGCTGGAGGGTTAATTCAGCGCATTTCAACGGGCAAAGACGAGGCTGTGTATGCATTTATGCGTGAAAAAGAAGGTGATAAAGTAGTTGTTATTCTTAATTTAAGTAGCGACAAACAAGCTATAAAATTGGAAGGCGATACTTATATCGGTGACTATTCCAACTTGTTTGCCAATGAAACTACGAAGCTAACCGAAGATATGATGATGAACTTAAAGCCGTGGGATTATCTGGTGTTTTCTAATAAGTAGAAGACGGTGAAGGGAGCAAAACAGTTTTTGCAAACCGTTTTTCTCCCTTAAAATCCTTTTGTGCAAAAGCTAAAGAAAGTTACTTTACACGGTACTTCATTACCTACAGTATGTACACAAATTGGCGGTGTATCAAAAGTAATGCTACTTGTTCTTTTGCTATCATCAGTCCGTCCGCACCGCGAGAGAACTAGTTGATAGAGGGAGGAACCTTTAATTTTTGTACAAAAATTAAAGGTTCCTCCCTCTGAAAAAATATTTTCCGTGGTGCGTGCGGACAGAAATTGGCTAAAGAAGAGCATTACTTTTGACGCACCGCCCACAAATTATCTTGATTGAAAATCAGATATAAATTTGTACATTCTCCATTTTTTGTCCGTCCGCACCACCTGATTATTTTTTATAGACGGAGCAAAAGCTGGATTTTTATGAAAAATCCAGCTTTTGCTCCGTCTGAAAAAAGAAAATCGTGGTGCGGGCGGATAGAAAAAGGTTAAAGAACCGAATTGTGATTGAAAAATCATAAAAGTAATTACCAAGTCGAGATGTGTGTATACCGTAGACTTCATTACACTGTGTAAAAAGTCATTTAGTATTTTCGAAAAATGGCTAAAGCCGCCGAGCAAAACGTAAAGAAAGTTTTTACACACTGTATTCATTTTACATTAAAAAAAGTATGTCATTTAAAATCACCGCACTCTACACTTACCCGATTAAATCGCTTGGTGGCATCGAATTATCCACTACAAAATTAACGAAAACAGGTCTGCCTTATGATCGCTATTGGATGTTGGTCAAACCAGACGGACAATTTATTACGCAGCGTGGTTTTCCACAAATGGCACGTTTTAAAGTAGCGTTTGTTGACAATGGAATTAGGGTGACGTATAAGGGGGATTCAATTGAAATTCCTTTTGAAATCACACATCAAACCGAGCGAAATCTGCTAACAAATATTTGGAAGGACAGTGTTTTAGCGCAAAAAGAGGCGGATAAAATCAATAACTGGTTTTCTGAAAAAATGAGTACTGAATTATTTTTGGTGCGTCGAGCTAAAGCCGAAAAACGTTTTGTCGGCAAACACGCCCCAACGGAAATTAACTTCCCCGATGACGGGCAAATATTAGTAGTTGGAGAAACAGCATTGACGCATTTGAATGAAAAGCTGGAGCAGCCTATTCCGATGAATCGGTTTCGTCCAAACATCGTTTTTTCAGGAGGAACGCCCCATGTCGAGGATGATTGGACGGAGATTCAAATTGGTGATTCCCGTTTTGAAAGTACCAAATCTTGTGCTCGCTGCCAAATGACAACCATCAATCAAGAGACTGCGGAAATAGGACAAGAACCGTTAAAAACCTTGGCAACTTATCGGCGTTGGGATAAAAAAATCTGGGTTGGTCGTTTTCTAAAATTAGTGTCTGAAACAGGCACGACGATTTCAACAGGGGAGAAGATAGTGGACAGATCCTAATAGGTTTTTGACTGATTTTTTTTATTGAAACTTTTTCACTTATGTTTGCCGAATGAAACAGCAAGACTTCCCTTTTAAAAAAATATTGTGGGTACTCGGAGGCATCGCATTTATTGCCCTTTTTGCGCAATTGACGATGGAAGTGCCGCTCAATGAGCAAAAAATTCCCATCTCTGGACAAACTTTCGCGGTACTATTAGTTGGCTTTTTATATCGTTTCAAATGGGGAACGATTACCTTATTGGGCTATCTTTTGGTGGGTATTTTAGGCTTACCCGTATTTGCGGATGGTGCTGCTGGCTTGGCAGTTATTCAAGGCAATTCGGGTGGCTTTCTGGTTGGATTTCTTGCTGGTGCGGCGGTTGTCGGTTGGTTGGGTAATCAAGGCTGGGGGCTTGTTTTTTGGAAATGTCTGTTAGCAATGTTGATTGGGACGGCAGTGATTATGGCGTTTGGGGTGGCTCGGCTGACTTGGTTATTTAATTTTGACAATGCGATGCAATGGGGTTTTTATCCTTACTTGATTGGGGCTGGAGTGAAGATTTTTTTTGGGAGTGGAGTGGCTTATTTTTGGAAAAGAGAGGAGATTAAAAAAAAAATCAATTAAGACTCCCTACAAAAACGAAAATCCAAAAACCAACCCAAACTGCACCAACATCATCCCATCTACAAGCCCCGTAAAAAAATAATCTTCTTGCGTTCTATCTGAATAATTGATGATAAAAACGGTAATAAAAGCCGAAATCAGTAATCCAAATGCTGTCCATAAACTGTAAAAATGAGTGTACGTATTCAGTAATACAAAAAACATAGAAATTGCCATCAATACTGCCGCCAAATATTTTGACTTTCGTGTCCCTATACGGGCAGGAATGGTTTGGACATTATTGTGTGCATCTACTTTTAAGTCGCGAATATCGAAAGGTAGCGTAATCGCAAAAATAAAAAATGCGCGCTCTAAAGTCATGAAAATCAAGGAACTATCAAACGGGTTGCTCATTTCTAAATAAGGCAATAACACCGAAACCCACGACCATACAATCGCTACCAGAAATATTTTTATAAAATTTAAATCTCGCAAACGCCGCTTGCCACTTAAAAAGGGAAGAACATACGCCATGGATAAAATACCTGGAATAATCAACGCCATTTTGACCGAAAAAGAAACCTGCCAGAAGAAATATAGCCCACCAATTGCCGCAGCAACTGCATAAAAAATAATGTGATTTTTGAAGGTAGAAATGACTTGGTAGCGCCCTGTTTTGGTAAATGGTTGAACTTTAAACAAGCCAACTATCCGATGAATAGCATATAAAAAAAGGGTAGAACAAAATACCAAACCCGCCAATGGAGTAAACGTGACTTCGTCGTTTAGCAATAATTGTGTTTGTAAAATCATTGCTGTTGCGCAGGCAGCTATCCAAAAATTACTGTAAAATAGGAGATTAATAACGGGTCTCATGGTTCATAGTTTTGCTCTTAGAACGGGACACATAGCCAAAAAAAAAGGGGACAATTCAAAAAATCAT
>CAYUNA010000223.1:0-7054 GCA_964445895.1 uncultured Saprospiraceae bacterium
TTACACACGGAATTTATCTATTTGAAGTCATTTTTGAAATAAAAAAACTATTAAAATATGAAAAATACAATATGGACAATCGGAGTCTTTTTTACCTTATGTTTTATAAATAGTCAACAAGTTTTGGCACAAAGCCCGCAAGTTAAGCTATTTGGAAAAGTAATGGATGCAGAAACAGGCGACCCACTGATTGGTGCAAATGTCATGGTGTCGGGTACAAAAACGGGGACGATTACAGATTTGGATGGAGAGTATTCCCTATTGTGGCATCAGGATAAAGAGGTTGTTTTAGAGTGCGCCTATACTGGTTTTACAAATCAAAAAATAACGGTAGAAACGCTGTACAAAAGAGTTGTTGAGGTGAATTTTGAGATGGAATCTGGAGTAGAATTAGAGGAAGTAGTCGTTGTTGGATACTCGGTGCCCTTGGTCGAATCCGATAACACTACGATGGGATCAACTGTGACGAGCGAAGACATCAAACACCGACCTAAACGAGATGTAGGTTCTTTAGCTGCCAAAACTTCAGGTGTGGCTGTTTCAGAGAAGAGCGAAGATCTGACAATTCGTGGGTCAAGAAGTGACGCAACCTATTATGTAGATGGCGTCCGCGTAAAAGGCAAAAAATCCAAGACTAAGAAACGAAAAAAAGAAATGGCATTTATGGATATGGCTTCACCCTCTGAATCATTTGCTTTTGAGCCAGCTTCTATTGCCGAGGCGACAACCCTCAAAGCGGAAGCCAAAGCCGATATTTCTGCAGGAACGCTCACGGCTGGCGAAATTCATGACTTCAGTAAATGGGAACTCTGGCAAGACATTGCCACCGAAGACCTCAATCAATGGGAATCTCACTGGAATTTTCATTTGACTGACCGTTATACTGTGCAAATTTTGAATAAAAAAGGCTTTCCAATTGTTGGTGCGAGCGTTTTTTTAGAAAAGGATAAAAAGACCATTTGGACGGCAAAAACCGACAATACTGGAAAAGCTGAACTGTGGAATGGTGTTTTTGATAAAGAAAAGCAAGTAGTAAAAGCCACGCATATCAAGGTAGAATACATGGGTAGAAAACATGAAATTGAGCAATTAATTCCATTCAATCAGGGTATTAATTTTTTGAAAATAGATGAAAATTGTAAGGAAAATAATGTTTTAGACATTGCCTTTGTAGTCGATGCAACGGGTTCGATGGGCGACGAAATTGCCTATTTACAAACAGAGTTAAAAGACGTGATTGAAAAAGTACAGGCACAACAGGAAGCGTTAACGATTAATTTGGGTAGCGTTTTTTATAAAGATGAAACCGATGATTACGTGACCCAAAAATCCGATTTTTCTTCAGATATTTCAGCGGCGATGAAATTTATGCAAGCCCAAAAAGCAGGTGGTGGCGGGGATTATCCGGAAGCAATGGACGCTGCCTTAGATGTGGCATTGAATCAACTGAAATGGAGTGATAAAACGGTGGCTAAACTGCTGTTTTTGGTCTTGGATGCACCACCACACTATACGCCGGAAATTTTGAAAAAACTGGAAGAACTAACCCATTTAGCAGCCGAAAAAGGCGTGCGCATCATTCCCGTTGCAGGCAGTGGTATTGATAAAAGTACAGAATATTTAATGCGAAGTTTTGCCTTGGCGACCAATGGTACTTATGTTTTTCTAACAGACCATAGCGGCGTCGGCAATCCGCACATTGAGCCAACGACAGATGAATACGAGGTAGAAAAATTCAATGATTTACTAATTCGAGTGATTGGTCAGTTTACAAAAGTGGCTGTTTGTGACGATTCCACGGCGATTACTGACAATGCAACTGCTGACGTTGATAATCCAACTGATGCGTCTAAAAATGCAATCGTTTGTTATCCAAATCCCACAACTGGGGTTTTCAAAGTAAAGCTAAAGAATGCGGTCAAAGAGCTTTTTATCACGGACAGTTCTGGTAAAATTTTATTACGATTCGATAATCCGAAGGTAGGAGAGACGGATATTAACTTAGCTAATTTCCCCAACGGGGTCTATTTCGTTCGATTTTTGGAAGATGAAAAATTGCAGACAGGGAGAGTGGTGTTGGCGTATTAGATTAAGTACTGTGATAACTTAAGTTTCTTTGAATTATGAGAAGCGAGAAAATTACAAGATTTTCGAGCTTCAAAAAAAACACTGCGGGCGTGGGATTTTAAGAGGTAAAAACGGGTTTTAAGTGCCTCTTAAAAACCCTTTTATTTAAAATGCTGCAGGTACGCAAGACTATTTATATGGTTTTTTTGTAATATGTGGTGTGATTTTTGTTTCAAAATAAACCGTTAAAAGCTATGTTTTTTATTTAAATAGAGGTAAATTTGTGTTACAAAGCTATCCTTTTTATGGAAAATCTCCCTTCTATCTCCTCACTCAAACAAAAAAGCAGCTTTTAATTTGATTTTATTGAATCCACCCAAATATTTTTTGCTTAGAAGTATTTTTCTTTTCTTTATTGCAAAAGTTGAATAATTATTGAATAAATGCTTTTTTTGTGAAAAATATGGCGGAATGTCCAATAAAAAGAAACGTCGGGACGTTTGTGCGGAACGTTCAAACAACTGACACACTTTTAACCGTATTAAATAAAAAACAAAAATTCACGACCATGAAATTCAACCAATTATCATTAGTTGTCCTTGGACTCAGCATTTTAGCCAGTTGTTCCAGCCCAAAATACTCAACAAATTCACCACAACCCAATCGGGGAAAAGTCGAATCGGCTGATCCAGGAGCATGGGATGTAGATGGATATCATGCAGATAAAGTAGCTACAGAACCTTATTATGGTGTAAAATTCCAAAAGTCAGAATTGCTTCGTCCATTATTAGAACAAGCACAACGCGAAGGCAAATTAGTCTTTGTTGATTTTTATGCAACATGGTGTGGACCATGTAAGTCAATGGACAGAAATGTTTTTTCTGATAAAAGAGTAGGGGACTATTTCAATGAAAATTTTGTCAGTTATAAAGTCGATGCAGATGGGGCGGGTTCGCATATTGCCGCTATTTATGACATTAAAAGTCTACCAACGCTTCTATTTTTAGACAGCAATGGTGAAGTGTTGGCTCGTCGAGATAGCGCAGCAGGGATTACTGATTTGAAGTCTTTGGCAAATAAAGCACAACAGCTAAACAATGCTTCTGCTGGTGGGGGAAATAAGTAATTGATATTGCATACTGTATTCAAGGTGCTTCAAATTATAGGTAGTAATTTAAAGTTTGTCACTGCGAAATGTACAAAGTGCGTCACATCAATTAGTAAGACGAGACACAATTTTTGTCGCACGGCACTTAGGCAGTGTAGTTGAATCTTGCGGTCATTTTTAATAAAAAAGCCGTTGATTATCAGTCGATAACCAACGGCTTTTTTTATTAAAAATGTTATTTATTTTCCTACTCCCTAACCTGGCTGAGCCAGTATCATAAAGCTGCTTTTACTTGTTCTTTTTTTTGATAAAAAATCAAGGCTTCCGATTTTTCGGCTAAAATTCCATTGAAAATAGCCGTCAAAACCAAACTCGACCTCTAATAAAAAATAGTGCGGGGCTGTATCAAAAGGTCAAAATTTGAATAGGTAGCAGATACCTGTTTTTTATAAAATTCAGTTTTTCAATAACTTAAACATCTGTATTTTAACAAACCATAGGTATCCGCTACCTTTTGATACAGCCCCGGCTGGGTAGTTTGAAGGATAAAAAGCGTTTTTGCAAACGCTTCTTATCCCTCAAGAACCCTCTGATAAAATTCAAATAAATATGTCCGAGTACTTAGTGAAATGAATTTAATAAGTTGAGCCAGAATGCGCCGTAATTTTTTCTTGTAAAAAGGTTTAAAAATCAGTGCATAGCCGCTGTTACGGACTTATTTTTAAAGGTTTTTAGAAGGAAAAAGAACAAGCATAATGGTTCAAGTTATTGAATTCATTTCACTTAGGTATTAACTTCATTTAAAATATAGCAAGTGCGTAACATCAGTCATTAAAGTAAGTTGTCTTACGCTCTCGGCAACAACAATACTTGTTCTGAAACTACTTTGTTTCCTTGCTGAACCGTTACAATCATGTTGCCTGGTGTCGCATCATAAACCTGCAATTCTCGATTATAAATACCATCAAAAGTGTTTAAGTTTTCAGAATAAACAACTCGACCTGTGATGTCGGTTACACGAACGATTGTCGGCACTGCTTCTCCTTGAAAACGTAGGTTGAACTTGCCATAAGTTGGATTTGGAAACGCAGTCAATTGCTCTAATTGTAAACCATTCTGCATCACTTGAACAGGAGCATCTGGCACAACAGTTGGCTCAATAATTTCTTCGGCAGGTGTTTCCCCTTTGTCTTCTTCTTGGTCACAAGTTAAAAATTGCGCCTCTACAATCATTGGATTACCATCTCGCAAAACGGTCAATACAAAATCATCGCCCGGCTGGTGCTTATTGCGCTCTACCAATAATTCATCGAAAGAATTCACGTCTATGCCGTCCATTTCGATAATGACATCGCCAGTTTGCAAAGTAGATTTATCTGCTGCTGTCCCATCAATAATTCCGTTGATATAGACACCTCGTTTTGCACCACTCAATTGTACACCAATGAAAATTTTACAAGGATCGCGGTCACGAGTGTAGCTTCTTTTTGCACCTAAAGTGGATTGAGTCGTATACATTTGACCATCTCTTTCATAAGCAACAGTTACGACTGTACCTGGCTCATATTTTGACAATTCACGTCGCAAATCACTACCATTTTGTAGTGCTATATCATTGATACTTGCTACTCTATCACCACTTTTCATGCCTGCTGCCTGTGCGCCACCGCCTGATACGAGACTACTAATCATTACCCCTTTGTTGCTGTACGATGGATAGATGCCAAGCAAAGCACGCTTTTTACCGTTGTGATTTTTATGCTTGTATTTATAATCATATTTATAGCGATAGTGTTTGTTTTCTATTTTTTCCGCTTTTTGGGCTAATTCCTTATGGAGTTTCTCCATTTCTTTCTCCAATTTTGCCATTTCTCTGGTCAATTCATCCATATCTGAAGAAGTAGCTTCTTGGTTCGAAGTATTAGAATTACTTTCTTGAATGATGGTTCGAGTTGTCCCATTTCCTTGAACGGTAATTTCAATATTGGCAATATCCCCTTGATTTTGATTCAATTTATCAAAATAGTCATCGATGTTCTCACCTTTTTTTAATCGTTTCTTTTTGACGGTCACATTGCCATCTTTGTCAGTGATTTTTTGAGAAATCGTGGTATTGTCATTACTACTTTGTGCGGATAAGTTTGGGGTACAAAATAGCATCCCAAGAGCGAGTGTGGCGAAAATAAATTGTGAAAATCTTTTCATGTTATGTGAGATTTATTGATTAGTAAATATTAGATTTGGTTTTTTGTTTGAAAAGTAACTGTTACAAAAGGAGAGACAAGAAGAAAAGGGAAGTGTTGCAGGAAATCAAAAAAAAGAGCAAAAAAAATGTCGAAGCATATAGATACTTCGACATTTTTATAATTTATTTATTTCGCGTTCCTTAGCTATTTTAAATGGAATTTTTTAACGCCAAAATCTCTAATGCCAACACTTGCTTTGGCACAACTCTTGGCAAATTTGCGCAAAATATCATTTATTAGGTACTAAGTGTTCTAACCACTCGTCTGTGAGTTGTTTATTCTTCCTCGTCACCTTTTTCCTCTTCTTCTGGCAAATTCAACAAATCTCTTTGTTGTAAAAAAGTATACCATTTGACCACTTTTTTAATGTCTGAGATGTGTACGCGGTCGCGGTCATGATTGGGCATGACATCCAAAAAGTATTCACGTAATTCTGCTGGTTTGGCAGTAGTGGCAGGCACAGGATTATCTTCTGCTTGATCTTCCATGTTTTTGAAAACCTTTGCCAATTCTACAGAATCATCATCGTCGGTGAAGATAGCGATAGATTCTAAGGGGGTAAATTGGTGCTTGCGCGAAGATGCAAATCGACGCTTGCCGGTGTCCAAATCAGCGACAATTAATCCATTATTTCTATTGGCTGCCATTCTAAAAATGCCGGGTAATCCACTGACCGCAACAAAATCTTTTAAATTCATAATTCGTTATTTTAATTCCTTTGAAGCACGTTGTCCATCGTTGATGAATGTTCAAGTACTTTAAAGTATATTATTTTCAAAAAAGTCCGCAAAGGTAGAAATTTTTGGGGAGTGAGGAATTTAAAATGTAATTTTTGTTAAAACTTCCTTTTTTAAATGAAAATGAATAGAAATGGAGTTCTTTTTGTGAGATTAAATATAATTCAAATACATTTGTCTAAAAATATATTTATTATGAAAATCAAGTACTTAATTATTATTGGTTGTGTGCTATTGTCAACTTTTTCTGCGGAAGCGCAATTAAAGATTGGAATAAAAGGTGGTGCTAATTATTCTCAACTTAAAGAGTCGGGAGATATAAAATTTATTGATTGGGAGGCGTACACCAATTTTTATGCAGGGGGATTTGCAGAACTGGAGTTAAATGACCGATTATCTGCCAGAGTAGAAGCCTTGTATTCATTTGAAGGAGGAGAATTCGATGATGGATTTGGTAAAAATACAGTAGAGCTTAATTATCTTAATCTTCCAATTTTATTACGTATCAACCTTTTTCATGGCATTTTTGTAGATGCTGGAATAGAGCCAGGAGTGGTCATTAATAATGACAATCCGACTTTTGATAATGATACAGAAGTTGGTGTTTTATTAGGTGGTGGTTTTAGAATGGGGGAGCGATTGGTTTTTAATTTGCGTTATGTCCAGGGGCTTTCTAGTATTTATGATTTCATGGCAACTGATGTCAATGGGAATACTATTGGCGATGCTAAAGGAAAGAGCACCCTTTGGCAGATTGGTGCAGAGTTTTATATTTTTAAATAGGGGAATACAGTGTAACTTATAAGTTCAATAGCGATTCTTTGTCCGCCCGCACCATGGATTTTTTTTCAGAGTCAATCATTTTGATTTTTTAGCAAAAAATCAAAATGATTGAC
>CAYUNA010000224.1:0-7050 GCA_964445895.1 uncultured Saprospiraceae bacterium
AAAACGACATCAGTTAAATTGTTGTAGCTTGCATTTTTTGTTTAGCCGTTTAACTTGTAAATTTAAGTTTTTAAATACTTATAGAAAACCTAAAATAAACGTTTGTTACACAGTAATCAACATCCACATCAAAAATAACTTATGCTAATAAAATTTACCAATATGAATTTCTTTAAAAAGATGACTATTTTATTTAGTCTTTGCTTTTTTTCAATGACACTTTTTGCGCAACCAGGGCTCAATCACAATCATGACGAGCATCAGGGTTGTCATTTTACCAAAAGTCAAATTGAGATGACGCCCCTGACAGAAGAAGAGAAAGTATTATTGACGGAAAGCAATGAACGTAGCGATACTATTGATATCCTGAACTACGCTATCAATCTTGATATTACCGACTTTAATGGGCAGACGATTGCTGGAAATTGTGAAGTGACAATCGCTCCAAAAATGGACAATGTGAACTACATTTCTTTAGATTTATTGGATTTTAACATTGATTCTGTTGTCATGAATGGGAATATGGTAGCGTATAGCTACGATGGTAATTTCTTAAATATTACTTTCCCTCAGCCATTAAATACTGGAGATACCGAAAGTTTTACCGTCTATTATGGCGGACAACCGACGGTAGCTGCGGGTAATTTTGGGGGCTTGAATTTTGAAGATGGTATTGCCTATAATTTAGGAATTGGATTGGGCGAAAACCCTTATAATTACGGTCGTGGCTGGTTTCCATGTTTCGATAATTTTGTAGAACGTTCTACTTTTGACCTTAATATCATCTCAGATAATGGTCGAACGGCTTACTGCATTGGTACGTTTTTGGGTGAAGAAGACCTCGGAAACGGTGCGATTCGGCGCAGCTATCGGATGTCACAGCAGTTGCCGACGTACCTGGTTGGCGTTGCGGTTTCGACTTACACACATATAGATTATACGCATACAGGAGCTTATGGCGATATTCCAGTTCAGCTAATTGCTAAGCCTGGCGATATGGCAGACATGGAAAATTCCTTTGAATTTCTCGGTGATGCCATTGATGCGTTGGAGGCTTGGTATGGACCGTATGCGTGGGAACGGGTCGGTTATGTCCTCACGCCACGTGGTGCGATGGAACACTCTACAAGCATCGCTTTTCCAACTTTTTCGGGTATCAACGGGCCGACTTTTGGCGCAAATCGTTTAATTGCACACGAGTTGGCACATCATTGGTGGGGCAATGTCACCACACTTTCTACGCCTGCCAATATGTGGATTAAGGAAGGAAATGCGGAATATGGCGCACATATTTTTACAGAATATTCGATGGGTAAAGAAGCTTTTATTGAGCAAGTGAAGGACAATCATCAATTGGTCTTGAGCACAGCACATGTCAATGACGATGGTTTTCAGCCGTTGTCGGGCATTCCATATGAACAAACTTATGGAACGCATACTTATAATAAAGGTGCGTCGATTATTCATAATATGCGAGCGTACATGGGAGATACCTTGTTTCGACAGGGACAAAAATCTGTATTGGAAGAATATGCGTACCAGTCAATTGATGCGGAGACGTACCGCGACCATTTAGCTACGACGACAGGCTTAGATATGACCTCGTATTTTGAGGATTGGATTTTTGTGCCAGGTCACGCGGATTATGAAATTGACAATACGACGATTACACCAAATGCTGGTAATTTTGATGTGGTTTTAAATATTCAACAAAAAGGACGAGGAACAGTACATTTTCACAATAATACGCCGTTGACTGTTACTTTTTATGGTGCAGATTGGTCAAGTCAGACAGAGCAGTTTATGGTTTCTGGAGAGTTTTCTACAGTTAATTTTAGTTTACCTTTTGAGCCAGTTGCCCAGATTTTGAATCATCAACATAGTTTGAATTTAGCACAAATTGAGAATGCACAAGTCGTCAAAGAAGTTGGTGATATGAACCGAAAATGGACGGCAATGACTGATTTGGAATCAACGGTCGTGTCTGATTCTGCCTTAGTGAGTATCGTGCATCATTGGACTAATGCAGATGATGCGGACGACCCAAATGTACGGATGTCAGACATTCATTATTGGTCAGTTCGTGGAATTTTTCCAGATGATTTTGAAATGAAATCAACGATTGGTTACACCGGCAACTCAGTGAATAGTTTTGAATTTGACCTATTGCAAGAGGGGGATGATAGTCTTACGATGATGTGGCGACCAACACCTGACGTGGATTGGGTGGAGTATCCACATCAGCAAAAACTGGATTTTGGTCCAAGTGGTTTCTTCCGACTAAATCCAATGTTACCAGGGGATTATGCGTATGCAAATGCGGATTTTCCAGTATCGACAACAGAGATTGTGGACGAAGCGACGGTGGTTATTTATCCGAATCCATCATCAGATATCGTTTATTTGGAAGGTAAAGTGAAGGAATCTGGCGAGTTGAATCTAAGCTTGACGGATTTGACAGGTAAGCAGATTTTAGTAAAAAAAGTAACCGTGCAGGGTGATTATTTTAAAGAAAATGTGAGCGTTCAATCTTTACCAGTTGGTATTTATCAATTGCAAATTGCCAATAAAGCAGGTGAGTTAATTTTGACGGAAAAGATTACCGTTACGAAATAATGAATGAGAATTAGATGAGAGGATAAAAAAATTACCAAAACATGAGTCGTCCCGAATTTTTGATTCAATGAAATGCGGTACAAAATCACTTCATTTCATTGATTTAAAAATTCGGGATGACTCATGTCTTGATGAAATTAGCCTAAAAATTAGAGGTTAATTCACTCGTCCAATACGCTCTCCATCTATATATTTAATAATATAAGCTCGTTCAAAATTTCGGTTGCCGCGCACTTTTTTCAAATCATTCTTTGCTTCTGAAAATGAATGATATTCTGCCAACAAAACCCGCGTCAACCCCTTCTCAACGATATATTCAGTATCCAAACGACCCATGTTTTCCACAGGACGGTAGCGTGAATGATTGGCATCAAATGACTTCACAGCAATCAACTGAATCTTATAATATTCGCCCATCCGACGCGGTGCAGCAGTTACAATTTCGTAATTGTCACGTGCGCCCTTGCCTCGTGTGGTGTAGGTAGTACCTGCTGGAATTGAGGCATTTACAGTCGTTGAAACACTTGTAGGATTATTGCGTGCTGGACTCGTATTCGTACGTTCTGTCGGCGTATACGTTGTCGAAGCAATCGGGTCTGTTGTATAGGTTGTCGTTGCCGGTGGCGTGTAGCTCGATGAAGCTACCTCTTCCAATGGACGATAAATAACGTCTTCTGTTTTAGTACTTTCCTCAACTTTTGTCGTCGTCGTTTTTGTTTCTTCCCAACTCTTTGTACTTGGAGGTGTGTAAGCTGGTTTTTCAATCGCCGGTGCTTCGTAAACCGGCGTTTCGACAATCGTTTCGGCTTTCACCACACTTTCTTTAATTTCTGTCATCACCTTTTCTTTCACCGGACGGTTTTCCATCGTTGGCTGTGTAGGCGTATTGGCTACAGGAGTTTCAACTGCCGGTGTTTTAATAACTGGTTTTTCGACAACTGGTGACTCATACTTTGGCTGCGAAGCCGTTACCACGTTACCCGAATCTTCACCTGCTTCAATGTAGATTGGCTGTCCGTAATCTTCATATTTATAAAAATCTTCTGTACTAAAATCATACGATTTGCGCATGAATCCATCCTTTCGTGCTTCTATCGCATATCTTTTTTCTGGAAATAAAACAAAACGGTATTGTCCATCTGGAGTGATATTGGTCATCATTTCCCGTCGGTTGCCATCGTCTTCTATTTGAAAAATCGTTACAGAAGCATTTGGCAATAATTCGCCTGTAGCCTTATCATAAACGCCACCTGCTGCAAACAATTCTTTCTGCGTACTTGCCGTAAAAGAGAAAATATCTTCATCCGTTGTTGTGATTTTTTGTGCACCAAAAAGACGATTAGAAACGAAGTAGCCCGTTTTGCCTGAAGGACTTTTGATGTAGAAAAAATCATCTGCACTCGAATTGTAGGGCACACCCATATTGGCTGCATCTGTCCAATGCGATTTATTACCTGCTGCCTTGAAAATATCGTAACCACCAACACCCGGATGCCCTTTGGAAGCAAAGTATAAAACCTCTTTTTCGTTATCGTAATATGGTGTGATTTCATCGCCAGCCGTATTCACTTTTGAGCCTGCATTGATAGGGTAGGAGAAATCATTAGCCGTACTATTTTTGTCGCGCGTTGTGTACCAAATGTCCATGCCGCCTTTGCCTTCTGGTCGATTGGAAGCAAAATAAAGTACCTCCGAATTGCCTTGGTGAACCACATACGGATGCGTCGTTGTCGAACCTGCCATGTTGATGTAGTCCCGCAGTTTTTCAGGTGCTTTCCAGCTTCGACCGGCACGTTCGGTCACATATAAATTACAAACCGTCGTCAAACCGCCCCAGCTTTCTACGCTTTTGCAAATTGTAAAATAAAACCGCTTTTGGTCAGGCGACAAGGAACCATTACAAAAATGGTCATTTTCTATCTTTGGAAAGCTCTCTGGAACTTTACCTTTACTCCACTGTCCATCCGATTTTTTTGACCGATAAATTGCTGCTCGCTGCGCCATTGTAGAAGAGTAATAAAGAATTTCGTCATTAAATGGCAACGGCGCAAATTCCGTCTCCGGCGTATTAATCGCCTCACTTAAATGCGTCACTTCTACATCCAAAGAATTTACATTATTGGCATATTTTCGAGCCAAAGCACATCCTTTGATTTCGTTTTGCACCATTCGGGCAACTTCTGACTTATCGCTTCCCTGGTAGTTCGCCAAAAAGTCAGCAAACTCATGAGATGCGTTGTCAAAATCGCCTGACTGTTTCAAGGCTTGTGCGTATTTCAACCCAACTTTTGGGTAGTCATTATTCATTTTTTTGACATGCTTGTACGCATCTGCGGCGTTGGCATAGTCACGGATGATGCCGAAGCATTCGCCCGCTTTGTAAATCAGTTCGGTCTTCTTTGTTTTTTGTCGCCACGCTGCACGATAGTGTTCGCCCGCGTCTGCATACTCTGCTTTTTCAAAAAGTTCTTCCGCTAACTTAACGTGTTTTTTCCAGCTCAACTTTTGTTGACCGAAAACGGAAATAGATAAAAAGCAAAAACAAAATAGAAGTACCTGTTTGGAAAAATTCATAATATCAGGATTTGGTGGCTGACAACCAGCCTTGTTGTTCATGGTAAAAAAATAATTCATGGCTTCTCTCAAAGGGAGTTTGAGGGATAAAAAAGAATTGCAAAAATCTTTTTTATCCCTCAGGATTATATCCGAGCTGCCGCAGGTAGCGCGCAATAAACCTAAAAACTATTTTTTACCTTTAATAATCGATTCAATAACCTTAGGGAAATACTCATGTTCGAGTGCTAAAACTTTGCGGGCAATGTCCTCAGGCGTATCATTTTCTTCCAATAAACATTTTGCCTGGAAAAATATTGCCCCCTCGTCGTACTTTTCGTTGACAAAATGAATGGTCATCCCACTTTCGGTTTCTCCAGCAGCCTTGACCGCTCGGTGAACATTCATTCCATACATCCCCGCGCCGCCGTATTTTGGCAATAATGCTGGGTGTATGTTAACTATCTGATTTTCAAAAGACTGAACTAAGTATTTGGGAACTAACCACAAAAAGCCCGCCAATATCAGATAATCAACGTTATACGTATATAGTTTTTTTAAAATACTTTGAGTTTCGTAAAATTCTTGACGATTTAAAACAATGGTAGGAATCTCATAGTCGGCTGCCATTTGCAGCACTGGAGCAGTTGATTTATTGGAAACAATCACGCTGACCTTAATGTCGGCAGAGGATTGAAAGTATTCTACTATTTTTCGTGCATTTGAGCCTGTGCCCGACGCGAATATCGCTATGTTCTTTGTCACTATCGGTTGATTTGGACTGTTCATGTTTTGATTGAGGGGTAAAGTTAAGGATTTTTTGTAATATTGAATGAATATGTAAAATTTGAGATGAAGGGTTTTTTATGAAAATAAATTTAATGCCCAAAAAAGCGCAAAGCAACTATTCTTTTGGTTAAACATTCTAAAACTTTCCAATCACACTCCCCAAATCCCTTGCTTATCCCATTTAAAATTCGCCTGAATCGCCTTCGCCACACTCGTCTCAATTCGATAATTTACCACTACAGGAATCTCCTCTTCATCTCCATCACTTTGCATCAAAATCCGATGAATGGACAGATATTGATATTGCGCCCCTTCCAAATAAAATAAGTGAACTTTGCAGTGTTTCATGCCACTGCCTTCCTCCATGTTTTGCAACGTTTCTAAGACGCCATTGTCCAGTTTTTCTGCTAAGACATTGGCGGACACGGCGTATTCAAAATCCCGTTGTAGTGTATATTTGGGATACCATTGATTGGTTTGTTCTGAAAAAGGGGCGGGTTGAAATTCCATTAATAACTTGATGGAGGGCAGGGCGGTGATTCCGATTTCTACCAACCAAATTAGCAATAGCAAAATGCCTTTAGCGATGAAGCTGCCAATCCCCCATGTGCCGTAAGTATAAATTTCACCAATTATTCCAAAGAACTCAATAGGTTGAGTAATCATGGAGGTATATTGTAGATACTCCAATGGCGCAGGAAATCGCTCTAAAACGACAGAAGCGACAAAGCCGACCCATTGAAAATATGTGGCTAAAATGACCCCGATGACCACCATAATCATTCTACTTTTGGCATTTCTACTCTTTGAAACATGAAAGATAAACCGCATGGCAAAAGCCAACGTAAATCCAAATCCGACTGTAAGCAATAGGTTGAAATAAATCAAAGGAATGGCATAGATGAGCATGGAATAAACGTAGCCTAAAATCAGGGCGATTGGCAAAAGGGCAACCAATCCGAGAGCAAAATGGACGTAATTGATTTCGCCAGATTCTTGGTAGTAGCGGTTTTTCATTTTTTATGACTTTTGGTTATTGATGGTCAAATGTAAGCAATTTTTGTTAGATTTTTTTCATTTTGAAACTGCTTT
>CAYUNA010000225.1:0-6934 GCA_964445895.1 uncultured Saprospiraceae bacterium
AAAAACCCCCCCCCCTAACCTACCTTCGAAAAATGGCTTTAGCCATTTTTCGAAAATACAAAATAACTTTTTACACACTGTACTAAATAGAAAAACTAAAACCTAATTTATGGAAAGTGTTGACCCGTATTATTTGATAATGGCAGCTACTGTCATTATTATTCTATCGTTTGTATTTGGGGAAATTTCACAAAAAACGAATGTCCCCTCTGTATTGATGCTCATTGTTTTGGGAATTGCAATGCAGCCTATTTTACCGATTATTCATGTAGGTAAAGATGACTTTTTTCCTGTTTTAAAAATACTAGGAACGGTCGGACTGATAATGATTGTCCTCGAAGCCGCCCTCGAATTGGAACTCAAACGCGAGAAGTATATCCCAATTGCCAAAGCGATGGGAGTCGCATTGGTCGGACTGATTGGTTCGACCTGGATAGCTGCTGAAATCATGCAATATTTTATGTCTGATATGACGACGCAACAAGCTTGGTTTTATGCAACTCCTTTGTCGATTTTGTCAAGCGCGATTATTATTCCGAGTGTCATGGGATTATCTGAAGCCAAGCGGGAATTTCATATCTACGAAAGTACTTTTTCGGATATAATGGGGATTATGTTGTTCTACTTTTTGGCGGGACAATTGGAAGTGACTGAAGCTGCAAGTAATGCAGATAGTTTCTTTAGTTTTGGAGGAAATTTGGTGTTGACTATCGTCTTGTCCTTCATTGCCAGTTACTTAATTATATTCATTTTTCAACATATCAAAAGCCACGTTAAGCTGTTTTTATTAATTGCGGTACTTTTATTATTGTACGCTATTGGTAAAAAAATGCACTTATCATCGCTAATTATTATTTTAATTTTCGGTTTACTAATTGCCAATATGCAGTTGTTTTTCCGTGGTCGGCTCGGTGGATTTTTGCACCTCGAAAAAGCGAAACACATCTATGAAGGGTTGCACGTGGTGACGATGGAAACTGCCTTTGTGGTACGGACTTTCTTCTTTGTTATTTTTGGGGTAACTATCTCCCTGATTTCTCTGAAGAGTATAGATGTCGCAATGATTAGTCTATTGATTATGGTGTCGATTTATGCCATTCGTTATGTGCTTTTGCGTTTGACGGTAGGTGCGGATATTGTGCCACAATTATTCGTTGCGCCCAGAGGGTTAATTACCGTTTTGTTATTTTATGACATACCAGAAGCGGTCAAATTTCCAGGGTTTGAGGATGGTATTTTACTCTTTGTTATCATCGGTACGAGTATCATTATGACCGTTGCGATGGTGTATGACAAACGCCGAACGGGTGCTGCCATTCGTAAAGCAAAAGGCTCGCCTGTTGGTTTTGAGGAATGGAAAGCACCGACTTTGGAAAGCCCTGCGCAGGAGAAAAGTCATTAATTTCTTATTGAATAGAAAATCATGGTGATTTTAGAAATCACCATGATTTAGAAACATAAAAGCCAAATCTCAATCGAATCTTGACCGAACAACCACTCGACATACTCAAAAAACATTGGGGCTACGATGCGTTTCGTCCGTTGCAAGATGAGATAATTCAATCTGTTTTGGATGGCAAAGATACCTTAGCGTTGATGCCGACAGGAGGTGGGAAATCCCTTTGTTTTCAAGTGCCTGCGTTGTGTCAGGATGGGATTTGTATTGTCGTGTCGCCATTGATTGCGTTGATGAAAGACCAGGTTGCTAATTTACAAAAAAACGATATTCCAGCGGTTGCTATTTATTCTGGAATGCGACATTCTGATATTGACCGTATTTTAGACAATTGTATTTATGGCAATACAAAATTCCTCTATCTCTCGCCCGAACGTTTGAAAACGGACCTTGCCCGCGAGCGCATTTCTAAAATGAAAGTCAACCTGATTGCTGTCGATGAAGCGCACTGTATTTCGCAGTGGGGGTATGATTTTCGACCACCGTATTTAGACATTGCAGAGATTCGAGACCTTCAACCGGAGGCGCCGGTTTTAGCTTTGACTGCAACGGCAACGCCTGAGGTAGTGATTGATATTCAAGATAAATTAGACTTTAAAAAACACCACGTTTTTCAAAAAAGTTTTGCCAGGAATAACCTTGCCTATGTTGTTTTAGAAGAAGAAAGTAAGCGTCCGAAATTATTGGATATTTTGAAAAAAGTACCTGGGACGGGTGTAGTTTATGTCCGCAATCGACGAGGAACGCAGGATACTGCTCGCTATTTGCAAGAAAACGGTATCTCTGCTGATTATTACCATGCAGGTCTAAATTCCGTTCAAAGAACCGCTAAGCAGGAAGCCTGGATGGCGAATAAAACGCGCGTCATTGTCAGCACCAATGCCTTTGGAATGGGTATCGACAAACCCGATGTGCGCATAGTCGTGCATTTGGATTTACCGGATAGTTTGGAAGCGTATTTTCAGGAAGCAGGGCGGGGTGGACGTGATGGCAAAAAGTCGTTTTCGATATTGTTGTATGAGGAATTGGATAAAATTAAGTTGGAAAGTA
Organism: uncultured Saprospiraceae bacterium; assembly: GCA_964445895.1. Lineage (GTDB taxonomy): Bacteria > Bacteroidota > Bacteroidia > Chitinophagales > Saprospiraceae > CAYUNA01. The sequence continues at coordinate 2,507 of CAYUNA010000225.1, forward strand.
GCTACAAAACATCGTTTCCACCGATTTCAGAAATTCGGCAAGTATATCGGGCATTGGGGAGTTATTGTCAATTGGCAACAGGCGGTGGAATGGGTAAAAGTTACGATTTTGACATTGTAGAGTTTATTAAAAATTTCAAATTAGATGCTTTCAAAACGTATTTTTGTTTAAAAATATTAGAAAAGGAAGGCTGGATTTTGCAGACTGACGCGGTGTTTATTCCGTCGAGTATTAAAATGAAAGTTGGCAAAGAAGAAGTGTACGATTATCAGTTGAAAAATCCAAAATTTGACTTATTTATCAAAACGATTTTGCGGCTGACCGGTGGTGCTTTTCAGCATTATGTCAATGTGCGGGAGAACCAATTTGCGCAGTTTTTAAAATTGCCCTTGCACGAATTGAAAAGTGCATTTTTTCATCTTCATCGTGAAGGCATTATTGATTATCGACCACAAAAAGATAAGCCACAAATCATCTTCTTGCGTGCGCGCGTCTCGGCAGATAATTTGCAAATTGACCATAAATCCTATAATTTTCGGAAAGAACAATATCGCCTACGCATCAAAAAAGCCATCGAATACGCAGAAAAACCACGTTGTCGCAGTCAACAATTGTTAAGTTACTTTGGAGAAAAAGATGTCAAATCCTGCGGTATTTGTGATGTCTGTTTGGGACGAACCAAAGCCGAAATTAACCCTGATGATTACGACCGTTATAAAGTGAAAATTCAGCAATTGCTCAAACGGGAAAATCTAACGACTGAAGAAATCGTCGATTCTTTTGGGTCTAATCGACACGAACAGGTGGTGAAAACGATGGAGTTTTTATTGGATGAAGGACTGTTAGAAGAGGTAGAAGGAAAGTTGGCGTGGCGAGGGTAAGTTTAAAATTCAAGAGTTCTGAGTTTATTTTTCAACAAACTCCGAACTCTTGACCCCTTTAGATTACTTAATTTAATATTTATTAAAACGCATAAACTGCAGCAAAAATCAAAGATGTAGTCGTTCCTGTAGCATTTCCATTTTCATCTACAAAGGCATCTTCTGATGCACTATCCAATCTAATTTCAGGAATTAATGTCAAGTTATCAATTTTGAAATTGCCCGAAAGCGTAAACGACGTAATACTATTGTCAGGTAGCCCCAAAATCAGCCCGTCATTGTCATTGATATATTCCCCACGGAAGCCTAACGTAAACAATTCGTCGAAAGCATAATTGGCATACAATGCTGCACCAAACCAACTTGTGTTATCTCCCTGATCAGGCGCGACGTTCTTAATTGTAGTATTCAAACCCAAACCTAACGCATCACTAACTGCATAAGTCGCCGTCAAATCCACTTGGTGTCCAAAAACTTGATTGTCTGCAATGCTATCGTCATCCTTCCCTCCGATATAATTTAAATAGGCAGCCAATCCATCTTTCTCATAAGAAAATTGTGCCCCGATGTGCTTGCCACTAATCTCGTCAATCTTGGTATCTGTATCGTTAAAAACACCAATCATCGCTCCGAAATTTTCACCCAACGCATAATCTAATTTCAAACCTGTATGGTAAAATGGTCCATTAGAAAACATGTAAGAAGTGCTATAATTCACATTTGCAGGCGCGTCAATGACCTCGTAACCAACGTGCGTTCCGAAATTTCCAAGTGTAAATGTCATTTTTTCAGAAGGAGAATAGGTAACATATAACTGCTTAATCGCAGAAAGCGTCGTCCCTGTATAGCCATTGGCAACCTCCGCACGAGGACCAACTGCTAAGTCTGCTACAAAGCCTATTTTGTCGCCCTGTTGGGCAATTACGACATTCGCCATGCCTGGTGTAAAAGAGTTGTGAGTTTCTGTAAAACTGGTTGGAAGCGGCTGTTTGTTGAAGTTATATTGATAATAAACATCAACAAAACCACTGATTTCAAGACCTTTTTTTGTTTCCTCATTTTCTGTTGTTGTCTCATCTGCTGTTTCTGTTTCTTCAGGAGCGGGATTTTGTTGTGCGAAAGTATTAAAAGGAACGCAAAAAATAGCCATAGCAATGGCCATAGAAAAAATGATTTTCTTAGACAAATTCATGTTTAAAAATTTTGAAAGTTTTGAAAAAAGGAGTGAGTATTAAATTGACTTCCTCCAATTGTTTTTTTGTGAAAACGAAAACCCTTAAAATTTAAACCTTTGAAATTGTCTTAACTCCAAAAATGTCTTAATTTTGTGATTCTACCAGAAAATGGAATTTCCGTTTTCGAGAGGGTGCTCCTGCCAGAGTGCCCTTTTTTTATTGCTTGACGATGGATGGTGGACGGAAAACACGATAGATTGTCTCTTTCGCTTCGTCCACCATCTGCCGTGAACTGCCTTTATTCTACTGCCATATCATAAACAGTCGTTTCGACTCCTTGATAGGCCTGCATATCATGTTCGGAAACATCCAAACCTTTGATTTCATGTTCTTCTGAAACGCGGATACCAACCGTCTTTTTCAAAAGGAAAAATAGAGCAAATGTAAAGGTAAAAGTAAATGCGCCAATCGCTGCTACCCCAATCAACTGCGTAACAAACGAGAACTCACCGATGCCAAAAATGCCAACAGCCAATGTTCCCCAGATACCACAAGCTAAGTGAACAGAAGTTGCACCAACAGGGTCATCCAATTTTAATTTGCTATCAAAAAACACCACAGATGCTGGAATAATACAGCCTGCAATAAAGCCAATGATAATTGAAGAACTCACCGAGACGACATCTGCACCTGCTGTGATACCAACCAAACCACCAAGTATTCCATTCAAAACCATTGACAAATCATAGGTTTTGAACATCAAATAAGAGACGATGAATGCACCAATTGCACCCGCCGCTGCTGCTAAACTGGTGGTCACAAATACCAACGAAACCCCCATCGGGTCTGCTGACAATACAGAGCCACCATTGAATCCAAACCAGCCAAACCATAATAAAAACACCCCAATTGTTGCCAGCGGTAAGTTGTGTCCAGGGATTGGTTTGATGCCTTTCTTTGTATATTTTCCTTTTCGTGCGCCGAGCAAGATAATACCCGCCAATGCACCCCAACCACCGACGCTATGCACCAAAGTTGAACCTGCAAAATCATGGAAGCCCATTTCGGCTAACCAACCGCCGCCCCATTTCCACATTCCTGTGATTGGGTAAGCAATTGCCACGAAAATCGTACTAAAGACCAAAAATGGCATCAATTTAATGCGTTCCGCCACTGCGCCCGAAACTATCGTTGCACAAGTGGCAGCAAACATTCCTTGAAAAATAAAATCAGCATAATAGCTGTATGCACCATCTGCGTAGGCAATTCCGCCTGCATCGCCTTCTGGCAAAGCTAAGCCGAAGCCGCCAAATCCAAAAAATGCACCTGCAAAATCTCCTCCAGGGTACATAAGGTTAAAACCAATCAATGCATAAGTTAGCAAACCAATTGCTATAATCATGCAGTTTTTAAATAGAATATTAACGGTGTTTTTTCGCTGAACAAAACCAGCTTCAAGTGTTGCAAAACCTAAGTGCATCACGAAAACCAGCACCGTCGCGATTAAAATCCATAAATTATTAACTGTAAATAATGCTTCGTTCATTGTAATATAATTTTTATAAAGTCTAAATGGCGTATGTGCAAAAGTCGAAAAACTGAACAGGTAGTTGCTACCTTATTACACATCCCCATAAAAGTTGTTTTGAATAGAGTTCTTTGATTAATCCTGTAAAATAAAACCTGAGGAAGTCGAAAATCTTGTAATTTTCTCGCTTCTCAAAAGGTCAGGAAACTCCCTTACACTGTTATTAGCCAAAGAACCTTTTTATTAATTGAATAAATAGTCGTTTAAATCCAACCTCTGATAGCGCAAGTGGTCTGATTGCTGACTTATTATTAAATAGCCGCTTCATTCGTTTCTCCCGTCCGAATTCGCCGAACGTGTTCTACCTCATAAACAGAGATTTTTCCATCACCAACTTCACCCGTTCGAGCTGCTTTTGCGATGGTATCGACTAAGAGATTGACCTTATCAGAAGTGGTTAAGATATTGAGTTGCAAACGAGCGATATAATCTGCGCCATAAACGCTACCGCGATACACCATTTTTTCACCTTGCTGTAAACCATAGCCTTTGACTTGTTCTAACGTGAAAAAATTGACTCCAATTTCTGCCAATGCATCGCGCACAGCATCAAACTTGTTGAGTCGAATGATAGCTTCAATTTTTTTCATAAAGTTGGTATTTAAATTTATTAATATAACTGAATACAGTTTGTAAAAACTTTCTTTACGTTTTGCTCGGCGGCTTTAGCTACCTCGCTTTTGGGTTTTAGTGGCGAGGTTGATTGAGTTTTCCGTCGTAAAACTCAATCAATTTCGCCACTAACCTACTCTCGAAAAATGGCTTTTTACACACTGTACTACAA
>CAYUNA010000225.1:6944-7046 GCA_964445895.1 uncultured Saprospiraceae bacterium
CTGGTTTTTGTTTTTTGTTGGTGATGATTTTTTTTTATACCCCCAAAAAAAAAAAAAAACCCCCCCCCACTAACCTACCCTCGAAAAATGGCTTTTTACACA
>CAYUNA010000226.1:0-7031 GCA_964445895.1 uncultured Saprospiraceae bacterium
CGCTTTTGGGGTTTTAGGGGCGAGATTGATTTAGTTTTCCGTCGGAAAACTCAATCAATCTCGCCCCTTACCTACCCTTCATAAAATCTAATGCAAAAAATTACAATTTTGGAAAAAACGGCAGTAATTGAAAAGACGAAAAACTGGATTCAAAAATTTGTGATTGGATTGAATTTATGTCCATTTGCGAAATTTCCGGTAGAAAACGATCAGGTACGGTATGTGGTTTATGAAGGTGATAGTTTGCTCGAATTGTTGCAATTATTGGCCAAAGAGTTATTACTTTTGAAAAAACTACCCGCGAAAGAAGTAGAAACAACTTTTATCGTCACACCAAACTATCTATCTGATTTTCAAGACTTTATCAATGCTATTCCAGCGGCAGAAGAGGTTCTGAAATTGCAAAAAATGCGGAATGATTTTCAAATTGCGACGTTTCATCCTAAATACCAATTTGCGGGAACGCAGGCGGAGGCGATAGAAAATTATACGAATAGGTCGCCGTTTCCGATGCTTCATTTGCTACGCGAAGATAGCATGGATAAAGCGATTGAGAGTTATGGCAATACAGAAATGATTCCAGTGCAGAATGTTTCGCTTTTGGAGACGATGGGGTTGAAGGAGATTTTGGACTTGACGAAATAAAAATTAATTGATGACTTTAAAAGAAAGAATCGACGTGATGTCTCAACTTGGGACACATTTACAAAATGGCGATGAATTTTTAGATGCCCTCATTCATCGAACAGAATACAATAATGCTTGGTTTACAAAAGATAATCAGCACCAGTCTATTCAGGCAATTGCGACGGCTTTTTTGGAAAAAGAGAAATTAGAGGCTTGGGTGGCGAATTATGACTTTCCAGAAAAAACGGAACGAAAAACAGTGGGATTGGTCTTGGCAGGAAATATTCCGCTGGTGGGTTTTCATGATATTTTATGTGTATTTATTGCAGGGCATAAAGCAATGATTAAGTTGTCGGATAAGGACAAATTTATCTTTCCGTATTTAGTTAAATTACTGGCTAAGTTTGACGAACGAGCTGCTGATTATTTTGAGATAACGGAGCGACTCACTGGTTTTCAAGCAGTTATCGCAACAGGCAGCAATAATTCAGCGCGGTATTTTGATGCTTATTTTGGAAAATATCCAAACATTATCAGACGAAATCGAAATGCGGTTGCGGTGCTAAATGGTTCGGAAACGACAGAAGATTTTGGCAATTTGGGACAAGATGTTTTTCAATATTTTGGGCTGGGTTGTCGGAATGTGGCAAAGTTGTATGTTCCGAAAAGTTATGATTTTAATCCGATGCTGGAAGTGTTTCATGAGGCACACAAGCAATTGGCGATGCATTCTAAATACAAGAATAATTTTGATTATAATTATGCACTTTATATGTTGAATAAAGTCCCCATCTGGAATAATGGCTGCATTATTTTTACGGAAGATAAGGCAATTCAGTCTCGGATTGCGAACTTGCATTACGAGTTTTATGAGGATAAAGAGGTATTAGAAAATGATTTGGCGGCAAAAATGGAGGAAATTCAATGTGTGGTTGCGAAGACGGAATTTCAAAACATAAAAACAGTAGATTTTGGAGAGGCACAACGACCGCAGTTAATGGATTATGCGGATGGCGTGGATACGATAGCGTTTTTGTTGACGTTATAGCGTTTTGTAAAAGTTAGACTTGACCAGACAAAAAAAAAGGTTGATTGCATTTTAGGAACGCGAACAAAATAAATGCCGATTCTTGACAGGATATTTTGTCCTCATTTTTCACTTTGAAAACGCTCATTATATCAACATAAATCGCATTTTCAAAGCAAAAACTGAGAACAAACTCTCTCTGTCAAGAACCTGCATTTATTTAATTCGCGTTCCTTAGACGCAATCAACCTTTTTAATTTAGCAATTTATTTTTTCAAAAAATGAAAAACAATTAATCGCTAATCTACTAATATTCAATTAGTTAAAGACAACTCGTTGAGAAACGATACCTTCTGCGTATCGAATCTTAGCGATATACATTCCGTTGGCTAAGCCATCACGGTTCAATCGGAAAGAAGTTGCTTCTACACGGCTTGAGTTCATCAACTGACCTGCGAAGTTGTAGATTTCGATAGCTTCCATTGCTTCATCACTTGTGAAGTATACTTCTGTAGCTGCTGGATTTGGTGCGATAGACAAGTTAACTGTAGCTGCATCCAATACGTCATTCGTACCAGTTGAACACATTTCGTTACCTAAATTCATCACTGCAAACATCCGAGGAGCAGAGTAACCAACGATTGTATCAAGGTAAGTTTTTCCTTGAGCTTCTGACATCATTTGATTTGAATTCAAAGTGATGGTGTGGAAGCTACACTGTGGGAAAGTACCTGGAGGGCAACTTGGGTGCTCTACTGTACTCCAAAAAGCAGCATCCCACCATTCCCAAGGGCTAGCCTCACATTGAGGAGCATTTGGAGGGAAGAAACTTGGAGGACATGGACGTACCATTGGGTACAAACCTTCCAAACCTTCATTGTTGGCGTTTGCACCATCAGTGAATTCATCGTCAATATTTGCATCAACCATAGCCTGATTCAAGCCTAAAGCGTTTGCTTTTTCTTGGATGATTTTTGATCCTTGAACTTCAACAATCAAGTCACCTGTAGTTGGTACAATCAAGATGTCTTCTTCATAAGGTGCAAATGGATCATTTGGCACTTGGAAGCTAATAATAGCTGCATCGTCTGCCGAAATCCATGAAGAATCACCTACTGCGCCACCCATATTAATAGCAATGTTGAAATCACTTGAATAATCAACATGGTTAGGGTTGTTCAATGGTGCCTGCATAATACCAAACGGATCACCGTTCAATCCTTCTACAACCATCGGCGTACCGTCAGAGTTGAAGAACTTTGGCAAAAGCAATTCCTGATAGTCATTGATTGTCGCTGCACCTAATACAACGTATCCACCAGTTCCATTACCAATCATACCAATTCGGTCTGGACAGATACCGTAAGGATTGCTTTCTTCGGCAACAGATCGGCGGAAGAAACGCACACAAGTACGAGAATCCTGAATACCACGGTAAGCGGCATTGATCAAACCAGAAATACGACCATCAATTTCTGGATCTAAAGGATTCCAACCCAATCGGTAGTCGATATTTGCTACTACATAGCCCATTTTTGCAAAACGCATCGCTATTTCTACATTAACAGAATCAACTCGCTCACCATTGACATTACCATTGGTAATTTGTGGCAAGAAGTTACCTGTATGCAAGTTGATCAATAAAGGACGGTCTGTCTCTGTATCACCTACTGGTGCATAAACGTCCATTTTCAAATCTTGCAAAGTCGGCATCATGATGTCTGGATCAGAAACCGTGATGACGGTAATGTTAGCACCGTAAGTAATATCTGTTGTGACTTCTACATCGTCAAATATTTCTTCCAAATACCGTTGTGCCTCCGCTTGGTTGGCAAACATAAATAAAGCTAACATTAAAAGTGTACCTAATTTTTTCATAAATACTTTTTTTTTAATTAAAAAAATTGTTTCAATTCATGGACTATTTGCTTAATAAAAATCAAAGTGAAAATTAAATTAGAAAGGACAATCAAGTGTTCTTTTCGAGTTTTTAAAATCAGTTTTATTTAAATCAATTCAAGTAGTCTTTATTTTAAAATAAGCAACGACCAAGCCCTTATTAGACTTGGTCGTAAAATACATTTTATCGTTTTTTAAATTCATAAACTAATGATGCATAAGCTAAGCGACCAATGCGAGGTCCACCATACGCCTGAAATACTTCATTATTTAAAATATTAGATGCTCCGATTTTTAGGGTCGTATTAATTTTTTTGAATTGCTTGTTGATTTGGGCATCTACCAAAGCATAGGTAGGAATAAAGCCCGTAAATTGTGGAGAACCTTCAAATAAAAACCCTTGAATCCACTTATAATTGATGTTGAAACCAACATCACTCACTCCGCCAATTGTCATATCTTTTCCAGAAAAGCTAACATTAAATTTATGTTCTGGAGTATTAAATGCTGGAATAATCGGATCATCCTCAAATTCTACATTCAAACGATTCCAAGAGTAATTACCACCGACCATAAAGAATTTAGCAAAATAATAATTAGCACCGACAGAAAACCCTTGTGTAGTTACTGTATTAATGGAGTTGGCAGCGTAACGGAAGGCACGAACACTTGTTGGGAATCCAGCATTATCAAACTCAATATCTAATCCAATATTGAAACCCAAAAAGTCTTCATACGAGCTAAAATAATAACTACCATCTATATACAAACTATTGAAAAGCGTGGTTCGATAACCAAATTCAATGGTTTTTACAGACTCTGGTTTTACCGGTGCAATATCGAACGTTTCTAAAAACGAAGCATCCAATCCATTCTGTCTAAAATCATCAAATGATTCTAAAGTGGTCAATCCTTCGACCCCATTCAAGTTACCCGCCAGTGTGGCACGGCCTACATTCAAATTCAAATATTGATCACCCAATGTTGGGTTTCGAATGGCAGAAGAGAACGACACCCGGAAGTAATTATTAGGTTTTGGTTTCCAAACCAAAGAAGCTGCTGGCGAAAATAAAACATCGAAATTTTCATTTTTATCCATCCGCATCGTTACAGACCCCGTCAATCTATCATTTAAAAATTTCTTTTCAATACCCGTATAAATACCAAATTCATGATTTGTAATTGGGTTCCGAGTAAATGAAGTGTCAATAACTCCATTCCCCAAATCCGTTGTTACCATTGACAAGGTATCTGCCAAAACTGACCCATCTGTTCGTGGCGTATACAATCGACCACTTGCACCTACTTTAATAAATTCTGCCCATTCTGGTTCAAATTTATATTCTCCTTGAACATGGTACAAAGCAGATTCATCAAAAAATCGAGTTCCATCATCAAAAAAGTTGTTTTTTGATGTAATAATATCATTGAATTGTGCCTCAAATTCTGGCGAACCAGGAACAAAAAATCCTCCTTGATTAGCAAAATCAGCTGCCTGCTGGTGAAAGATTGCCAACATCTCTCGGTTGCCCTCATCATTTAGCCACGCTGCACCAGCATCTTTATCAAAAACAAGCATTGGACTAGGTTCAAAAATCAATTCTTCTTGTGGATAACCATTTTCATCCATCCAATCCCGAGGCGCCGGAATACCATTAAAGGCATCACCATTCCGCCAAAAATTAATATAATCTTTTGCCCAGTCACTATTACTTTTAGCGCGTTGTTGTAATTTTAAAGCGGTAGCATAGGGGTCATAAGAATCCCCGCCATCACTTACCGTGTAGTAAGCACGGATAAAATACTTGTCGCGTTTATTTAACTCCAGACGAGTTTGAAAAAACGCAATGTTTTTCAAACTAAAACGATTATCTCCTTGGTATACCGTCGTTCCTCGACTATAACTTGAGGAAGAAATCAAAGTCGGCGAGTCACCTTCCAAGTCTGGATTTAGGCGATAATGTAATGCTAAATTTGTTTTTAAGTTTCGAGTATCGTAATCTACTAAATCTAACTCTTCATACCCTGTACGGTAAAATTCGCCAATTCCTGCAAAATCTCCACCCGATACAAACAAACTTGACAAATCCATATTACTGTTGTACTCATCACCGTAAATATTTACAGCATCAAATCCTCCCAAATTAGTCAACGGATCTATATCCACATTGGGGTCAAATTCATCATCAAATACAGGGTCGTAATTATCCGCAACCCAATCATCTGCTCGCAAATAAGAAGCATTGATTTTATAGCCAAAAACATCTTTTCCATCTTTATTTTGAATGGCATCTGCATATCGAATGGCTACGTCTGCCATATTTCGCTCACCTCCTTTAACACTCGCAGATAGTCCCTTTTGGTAAAATGGGTCTTTGGTCGTCATCGCAATTACTCCATTAAAAGCATTCGGTCCATAAAATGCAGAACTTGCACCAACCACCAAATCTACTTTCAATACATCCAACTCACTCGTACCCAAGAAGTTACCTAATGAGAAATTTAATCCAGGAGACTGATTATCTACTCCATCAATCAACTGCAAAGAACGCACAGGACTCGTCGAGTTAAATCCTCGGGTGTTAATAATCTTAAAACCCAAACTCGCCGCTGTCATATCCACACCTTTCATCGAACCCAGTGCATCGTAAAAATTGTCAGCAGGAGCAGCTTTAATTGCCGCTAGCCCCATCGACTCTACCGTCAAGGGAGCAGCTTGTTGTTTTTCAGATACTGCCTGACCGACCACCTCAACTACAACGTCTAATGTAACGGCATCATCTGATAATTCGACTTTTAAATTGGAAGCATCCGTGATGGTGATTTCTTTTTCACCATATCCGGTATAAGAACAAACGACAACTGTTGGTAAGGCATCTTTAATTTTTAATTCAAACGAACCATCAAAATCTGCCACTGTTCCTACAGAAGGATCACTTTTTTGGACGATACTGGCTCCGATGAGAGGGTCGCCATTTTTAGCATCAACAATTTCTCCTCGGATAACTGTCTGAGCAACAGTTGTTTGCGTCCATCCACATAAAGCAAATAGAGCGCATAAAAGCGTACATCTGGTAAATTTCATTACAATTAGTTTGTCCTGTTATTTTATTAAAACGTAGTACTACATGTTCTAAAGTAGATTTCAAATTATGTAAAAAGACGTCAATCTTCAACATAGAACGCATTTTACTACAAATCCATTAAATCCATTATTTCGCCTTCAAAAGTAGTTGGGAAAGATTAAGTTTCAAGTTTATATAAATCAGTTGGGTTTCGTTTTTAATTTTTAATGCGGCTATAAAGATAACGTTAATCGTTGAAAACAAAAAAACATTAACTAAAATACTTTCATTTTTATATTATGAATATTACTTTCCTCGAAAAAATAATATTCAAAAACTCAAATTTAAAAAATATTTTATACATGGAATGTGTTTTACATGACAATTTTTGGAAGAATAGACTTAATTAAGTA
>CAYUNA010000227.1:0-7026 GCA_964445895.1 uncultured Saprospiraceae bacterium
TTATGAAAGAGAAGGAGATTCTTTGACAAATAAACAGAATCAATTCTTGACCCTAAATCATTTCACACTTCTTCTTCATCCAAGCCGTTTCTTCCTCGTTTAAAAATGGCGATAATTTTTCAAAAACCTCTTGATGATACGCATTCAACCACTGTATTTCTTTTGTATTCATTCTACTCTTATCAATCAATGTGGTATCAATTGGAAACAACGTTAAATTTTCTAAATAATAAAATTGCCCAAAATCATTCTTTTCTCCCTCTCGACAAATCACCAGGTTCTCTATCCGAATCCCATACTCATTTGCCTTATAAAAGCCAGGTTCATTGGACGTAAACATACCCGGTACAATCGCGGTTCGTCCACGAGAAGTCGTTGGATTGGTAGCAAATCCCTGCGGTGGTTCGTGGACATTTAGAAAAAATCCAACACCATGGCCTGTGCCATGCCCGTAATTTAAACAGTCTTGCCAAAGAAACATTCTCGCCAAAGTATCGAGCTGTGGGCCCGTTGTTCCATGTGGGAATTTAGCCATATCCAAAGCAATATGCCCTTTCAGAACAGAGGTATAATTTCGTTTTTGTTCAGCAGTTGGTTTGCCCAAGGCAATCGTTCGGGTAATGTCCGTCGTTCCGTCATGATACTGCCCGCCGCTGTCTAAAAGTAGTATTCCATTCTTTTCAATGTTCGCGCAAGTTGCCGCTTCTGCCCGATAATGTACAATTGCCCCGTTACCATTATAGCCAACAATGGCATCAAAACTTTCACCATAATAATGTTCCTGTTCTGACCGAAACCCTTTCAGTTTTTCTGCGACTTCAACTTCTGGAATAGACCTCGTTTCTAAGGTTTGCTCTAGCCACATAAATAGCTTCGTCAACGCTAATCCGTCCTTGCGCATCGCATTTTTAATGTGCCTGATTTCCGTTTTATTTTTAATAGCTTTTAGTGGCTGAACAATGTTTTTTCCTTTGACAATCAAGCCTTTTTCTATCGAATTATAGACTTGATTACTCGTTGAAGCATTATCTATTAAAATATTGTCGGTTAAGTTTTTTAGAAATATTTCAATGGAATCATAATCATGCAATTCAACGCCATCTGTTTTTAATTTTTGAAATAAGTCTGCGTCGATTTTTGTCTTTTTTACAAAAAGATGCGCTACGTCTTTTTCAATAATGGCATAAGCATAAAAAACTGGATTACTCGCCACATCTGACCCTCGCAAATTAAACGTCCAGGCAATATCATCTAAAGTGGAAATCAGGTAATTATTCACTTTCGATGCTTGCATTCTTTCCCGAATTTTCGCCAATTTTTCCACTCGATTTAGCCCCGCAAATTTAGCAGCATGTGCAAAAATTGGTTCGGTTGGCAAAGTTGGTCTATCCGTCCACACCGTCTCGACTAAGTCAATATCTGTTTTTAGATCAATACCATTTTCATAAAATGACTTTGCTAAATTTCGTACTTGCCCAACAGAAAATAATTTGCCATCCAAGCCAATCGTATCGCCATGCTTTAACTCAGATTTCAACCAATCAATATATTCAGGGGCATGTGCAACGCCAGTTACTTTTAGGTTCATTTCGCTACCTTCCAATTGCGTCGCACCTTGTAATGTATAGCGACTATCTGTCCATAAAGCAGACTCTTTCTGTAGAATAACCACCAAACCCGCTGACCCCGTAAAACCCGATACCCACTCGCGGGACTTCCAATAATCCGCCACATATTCACTCTGATGCGGATCGCTACTTGGCATAAGGTAAGCAGTCAAATTTTGTTCTTTCATTTTCGCTCGGATAGCAGCGATTCTTTCGTTAATTGTCATGGTTGAAGCTTTTAAGCATGCAAAAGTTTTAGAAACTTTTGTATTTTTTCATTGAGAAGGCGATATTAAGAAAATCCTAACTATTTTGATAGTTCTTTCTTGAAATAAAGTTTTTACATTGGCGAAATTGTCTTTGGCAGGTTAGTCTCTGGTCTTTAGCCACACCCTACCAAAGACTAAAGGCTAACTTGCTAAAGACAAAACCATGATTACTCAAAAAGAAATTCACCTTCGACCTTTTGCCAGAGGATTCCATCTCATTACAGCGGATGTTTTACGAGAAACTGGAGATTTACCTAACGTTGGGTTGTTCCATTTATTTATCAAACACACCTCCGCAGGGTTGACTATTAATGAAAATGCGGATCCATCAGTTCGCGTTGATTTTGAAAATATTTTCAATAAAATAATGCCTGAAAATGAGCCATATTTGACGCACACCATGGAAGGGCCAGACGACATGCCTGCCCATATCAAAGCGGCTTTGGTCGGTTCGTCGGTCACAATTCCAATTTCTGGCGGTCGATTGAACTTTGGGACATGGCAAGGCATTTACCTTTGTGAGTTTAGAAATCATGGCGGCAGTCGCAAATTGGTCGCGACTATTTATTCCTAAATCAAAACAATCGAAATAATCAAATCATGGATGCACTGGGAAGTGGTATTTTATTAGGCCTCACGTTGAGTATTCTCACGGGACCGATACTTTTTACGCTCATTCAAACGAGTATTGAGGAAGGATTTCGAGCGGGGATTGTGGTCGCATCTGGTATTTGGTTAAGTGACGTTTTGTTTGTGATTTGCGCGTATTTCGGCATTTCTTACATTACAGAAATCATCCATTGGCAGGGATTTAACTTGGGAATGGGGATTGTTGGAGGACTAATTTTAATAGGAATTGGCTTGAGTCTCGCCTTAGTCAAGCCACCTGCGGTTGGGGATTTAGAAAAATTTGGCATCCGATATTCTTCTTATTTTAAATTATGGACAACGGGCTTTGTCATCAATACTGCCAATCCGTTTACTTTCGTTTTTTGGTTTATTACGACTACCGCTTTTGTTGCGGATTTCAAAGAACCCAATTCTGATGTCTTCTTTTACACAGGAATTTTAAGCATGATAATTTTAACTGATGCCTTAAAAGTTGGGATGGCAAAACAAATTCAGAAAAAAATGAAACCTGAATTTTTAGGGAAATTGCGGAAGGTTGCGGGAATTGCGCTAGTGGTTTTTGGTGTGATTTTGATGATTCGAGTAGCGGTTGATGTTTAAAAATTAAGTAGTCGGTATTTTAAAAATATCATTCACCGAAATTTTAAAATCAGGTAAAGTTGGCGCAGCAGAGCAAATATTATCACCAGATAGGGTTGTCATGTTCAATCCATTATAAACATGTACTTCTTCTAATTCTGGAAAAATATGCCAAACTACGGCTACTTTTGCTTCTCGGTAATTACGCATTTTTTTGTTAACTCGATTGATATTATCTGTTTTTGAAATCACTTCGATAACAAATTCAGGCGTTTGATTTTCACCTGCTGCCATCTTAACCGTTTGAGGTAATGAATAATAAGCAACATCAGGTATTCGATGAATATTTTCCAAAATTTCAGCATAAACGCTCACGCCTAAATGCCCAGCTATTTTTCCATTTGCTTTCAAATGTTCAAAACAAGTTCTCAAATTAGCCAATAAATAAAAATACTGCTGCGTAATCGTTCGCGCACTTTTTTCTACGAAACCGTCCACCAATTCGTATTTCCATTCGTCTTCTTTATTTAAAAAATCGTACTCAAATTCTTTAAAAGTCAAATGTTTTTTTTCTAAAACAACCACATTCATAGACCAATTTTTTCTATTTGAAAATAAGCGATCAGCCACCGCCAAAATCAACCAATAACTAATTACCAATTTACCAATCACTACTTCAACTCCTCCTTCAAATACCGCCCCGTATGACTCGTCTTATGCTTAGCCACCTTCTCTGGTGTACCCGCTACAATCAATTCTCCACCACCACGACCACCTTCCAAGCCCATATCAATCACATGGTCAGCGACTTTTACTACGTCCAAATTATGCTCAATCACCACAATCGTATTGCCTTTTTCCACCAAGCGATTGAGGACGATTAGCAGATGTTGAATGTCTTCAAAATGCAGTCCCGTCGTCGGTTCATCCAATATATAAATGGTATTTCCTGTGTCACGTTTCGACAATTCTTCCGATAATTTCACCCTTTGCGCCTCACCACCTGATAGCGTTGTCGCTTGTTGTCCTAACGTGATATAGCCCAAACCAACGTCTTTTAACGTCTTCATTTTTCGGAAGATTTTCGGAATCGGTTGGAAAAACTCAACCGCCTCATCGACTGTTAAATTTAAAACATCATTGATGGACTTTCCTTTATAAAGCACTTCTAAGGTTTCGCGATTGTAACGACGACCAAGACATTCTTCACATTCGATATGCACGTCAGGCAAGAAGTTCATTTCGATGGTTCGCAAGCCACTGCCTTTACATTCTTCACAGCGTCCACCTTTGACATTGAAAGAAAAACGGCCTGCTTTGTAGCCACGAATTTTTGCTTCGGGCAGATTGGTAAATAGTTTTCTAATTTCAGTAAAAACGCCCGTGTAAGTCGCGGGATTTGACCTCGGTGTTCGTCCAATTGGAGACTGATCTATTTCAATCACTTTATCCAAATGTTCGAGCCCTTTGATGGATTTATACGCCAGCGGTTTTTGCAAACTTTTATAAAAATGCTTCCGTAGAATCGGATACAACGTGCTATTTATCAAACTCGATTTTCCGCTTCCCGAAACGCCTGTCACTGCTGTAAACGTTCCCAACGGAATTTTCAGATTAACATTTTTCAAATTATTCCCAGTCGCGCCTTTCAATTCTAAAAAATTGCCTGACCCTTTTCGTCGTTTTTTCGGAATCGCAATTTCTTTTTGATTGTTTAAATATTGCGAAGTCAGTGTCTCTTTATCAATGAAAGTTTCGGGGACACCTTCGCCAACAATCTCGCCGCCGTGCTTACCCGCGCCGGGGCCCAAATCAATCAAATAATCAGACGCCAGCATAATGTCTTTATCATGTTCGACGACGAGGACGGTATTGCCGATTTCTGCTAATTCTTTCAAGGCTTCAATCAAACGGTGATTGTCTCGTTGGTGCAGACCGATACTGGGTTCATCCAAAATATAGGTAATCCCCGTCAGTTGCGAGCCAATCTGTGTTGCCAATCGAATCCGTTGCGCCTCCCCGCCTGATAACGTCCGTGCAGGTCGATTTAGCGTTAAATAATCCAAACCAACGTGCAACAAAAAGCCCAAACGCAGCTTAATTTCTTTCAATACTTCCCGACCAATTTGGAATTGTCTTTCCGAAATTCTTTTTTGTAAATTTTCAAACCAATCGCCCAGGTCACTCAAATCCATTTCCGCTAATTCCGCAATATTTTTTTCATCAATTTTAAAATGTAAACTCTCTTTTTTTAACCGCATACCTTCGCACGCCGCACAAGTGTCAACGGTCATAAACTCCTCTGCCCACTGCCGGGTTTTTTCGGAAGTGGTATCGCGATACCAGCGTTCGAGCATTTTTACAATTCCATCTGTTGCCAGGTTGTAAACAAAATCGTGCTTGACATTTGGAACTTTAATTCCGTCTGCACCTCCATTCAAAATGATATTCATCGCCGCTTCAGGAATGTCTTTGACAGGCGTAGCAAACGAAAACTTATACTTTTTTGCAATCGCTTTTAATTGCTTAAAAGTCCAATTGTCCCGCACTTCTCCAAATGGCACAATCCCTACGTCATTCAAACTTTTGGTATCATCTGGAATGACCTTTTCTAAATCAACTTTATTCACTTTTCCCAAGCCTTTACAACTGGTACAATAGCCATACGGTGAATTAAAAGAGAAAGCATTCGGCGATGGTTCTTCGTAAGAAAGACCCGTTTCGGCATCCATTAAATGCTTAGAAAAGGTGCGGACTTCCGTTGCTTCATTTTCCAAAATCATAATTAAGCCGTTACCCATTTTCAAGGCAGTTTGAAGGCTCGAATTAAAGCGTTCGACTTTCGTTTTTTCCATTTTCAAACGGTCAATCACTACTTCAATATCATGAACTTTATAACGGTCAACCTGCATCCCAACAGTGATATCCAAAACCTCGCCGTCCACCCGCACTTTGGTATAACCTTGTTTGCGAATCGAATCAAACAATTCTCGATAATGCCCTTTCCGCCCTCTAATCAATGGCGCGAGAATCAGGATTTTTTTGCCCTTAAAATCGCTCATAATTTGCGCCTTCATTTGGTCTTCGTTGTAGCGCACCATTTTTTTACCCGTTTTATAAGAATACGCTTCACCAACTCGCGCAAACAACAATCGCATAAAATCATAAACCTCCGTAATCGTCCCTACTGTCGAACGAGGGTTTCGTCCTGTTGTCTTTTGCTCGATAGAAATCACTGGACTCAATCCCGTTATTTTCTCTACATCTGGTCGTTCCATCTCACCAATAAACTGTCGTGCGTATGCCGAAAATGTTTCCATATATCGCCGCTGTCCCTCGGCATAAATGGTGTCGAAAGCCAGAGAAGATTTGCCGCTGCCGCTAATACCAGTTACGACAACCAATTTATTTCTTGGTATTTTGATAGAAATATCCTTCAAATTGTGCTCGCGTGCACCAATGACTTCGATGTGTTCTTGTTCGACAATGTCCACGATAGATTGCTCGTTTTTATTCACAGTAGATAATTTTCTCTTTGACATTGAGTAGTTGATTCGTTATTGATGATTTGTTATTAACTGATGTTATGCACCTGCTAAATTATAGATGAGCTTAAGTGAGATTTAAACGCCGCTCAAATCTAATAAATGTGTTCAATTATTTTCAATTGAACCCATTTGTAAAATTCAGGTATATTCTGGATGGAAAAGGGGCACAAAATTACGCAATAAAACGGGAATTGAGAGGGAAAGTTTTAAAAGAAAATAGTTTCTCCTAAAATCATACTTTAGAAATAAAAAAAAGGAAAGCCGAAACAATTTGAGTTGCTTCGGCTTTACCTAAGATATTCCAAAAATAAATGTTTATAAAAAATACTGGCATGTAATTAATCCCAAATAAATTGCATTTCTACTCGTCGGTCAAGCTGATATCCCTCTTCG
>CAYUNA010000228.1:0-7025 GCA_964445895.1 uncultured Saprospiraceae bacterium
ACCTGTTTCCTGTGAACCACGCGCTGTCTTATTCTCTTTCCAATTTCAAATCAAACCGCTTCCGCATCTCTCCAATCAGCGGATTAATTTCCTTCATCATATCGTATTTATCTTTTTCCGAAAGCGCTTTAGGTTTGCGGTCAATTTGATTTGCCAATGCTTTTTCCGGGTCGATTTCAACCGACATTTCTAATGAATTATTTTGTAGCTCCTTTCGTAGATAATCCATCAAATCGGGTTCTTGCCGAATGGTATTTACCCCCAGTTTTGACCCAACTGATACGACAATTTTTCCATCTCTCACCATCACTTCTGCTGGTTTCATGATGCTTTTTGTACTCATTTGTTGAACGGTTTCGAGATAGCCATTCCATGCTTTTTGCGCCGTTTCGAGCGTCAATTCTGGAACTTCTATGGCTGCTTCTTCCGCTTCTTCTGCTTCAATTTCAGCATCTAATAAATCAAGTGAACTTAATTTTGGAGTACCTAAAGTTGGCGTTTTTTTAATTGGCGTAGGTGTAGGAACAGGAGTCGGCGTTGGTTCAGTTTGCGGTTTTTCCTCTGGTGGAGTAGCGGTATAGACAGGTTCAGCGGCTTCTTGTACCTCATCTTGTGGGAGACTTTCCGATTGAGGTTCGGAAGATATAGGAGCGGTCAGATTTTCTACGTTTTCAACTGCTTTTGTTTGAGAAACTGTAGGAGTTGAAGTCTCATTTTGTGACGTAGAATTTGGCTTACTTACGCTACTTGGGTCAAGAGTTTTTTTTTCTAAAACGGGTTGTGGATTCTGCGCTACTTCAATTGCCTGGGCAATAAATGTCATTTTTATCAACGCCATTTCAACGTGCAATCGCTTGTTGCGCGCCAATTTGTAATTGATGTCACAATCATTGGTCAGATTCAAAGACGTTAAAATAAAAGACGACGGTGCAAGTTTGGCTTGTTGTCGATAACGGTCTTTCAAACCGTCACTCACTTCGAGTAATTGGAGCGTCGCTTCGTCTTTGCAAACTAATAAATTTCGTAAATGCTCGCCCAGACCAGCCAGAAATATATCGCCTTCAAAACCGTTTCGCAAAATCTGGTCAAAAATATTCATCACCTTCGACAAATCCTGCACCAACATTGCTTCCGTAAACTTAAAGTAATAATCGTAATCCAGAATATTCAAGTTGGTAATAACATCATCGTACTTGATTTTATCACCCGAAAAGCTCACAATTCTATCAAAAATTGACAAAGCATCCCGTAGCGCACCATCAGCTTTTTGAGCGATAATGTGCAAAGCATCTTTATCTGCTTCAATGCCTTCTTCTTTACAGATTTTTTGCAAATGCGATACCATGTTAGGCACCTGAATTCGCTTAAAATCAAAAATTTGACATCGTGATAAAATGGTTGGAATAATCTTATGCTTCTCCGTTGTGGCAAGAATAAAAATCGCATGCGGCGGCGGTTCCTCTAGTGTTTTTAGAAATGCATTAAATGCCTGAGAAGACAGCATGTGAACCTCATCAATAATGAAAATTTTGTACTGACCCTGCTGCGGCTGAAACCGAACCTGCTCGGTCAATGTCCGAATATGCTCGACACTATTGTTCGATGCCGCATCTAATTCGAGAATATTAAATGACGCATTTTTTTCAAACGATTCGCAACTGTTGCAAGTTCCACACGGCTCAAAATCATCGGTTTGATTTTGACAATTAATCACCTTCGCCAAAATCCGCGCACAGGTCGTCTTTCCCACACCTCGTGGCCCACAAAACAAAAACGCATGTGCCAAGTGGTCATTTTTTAACGCATTTTTTAGCGTTTGACCAACGTGTTCTTGTCCGACAACTTCTTCAAATTTTGTAGGACGGTATTTTCTTGCGGAGACGACAAAGTTACTCATGGTTTGATTGACTTGATTATTTCGATTAACTGGATTATCCTGATTTCACAAATCGAGATAATCTAGTTAATAGTAAGGCTCAAAGGTAGGATTATTTTGATAAAAAATTCAATTCATTTTGAACCTTACTTCGACCGAACCAGAGCAATTCTTTAGAGTATGCTTGGTTTTCAGGAAGTATAAAAACCATGCATGCTCTTAGTTCTACTTAGCCATTTCAAATAGAATTTCTTAACGCCAAAATCTCTAAGGTCACTCAGCGTTAAAGTGCCCAAGTAGAATTAGGAACGCGAAATAAATAAAAGCCTATTCTTGACAGGATTTTTTGTCCATATTCTTTACTTTAAAACCCTGAAAATATCAACATTCATGCGGGTTTCAAAGCAAAAACTATGAACAAACGCTCACTATCAAGAATCTTCATTTATTTAATTCGCGTTTCTTAATGAAGAATCACTCGCTGCATCCAAATTTCCTCCCCAACTTGCACCTTCACCAAGTAAACTCCATTTGAAAAATCAGTCAAATCAATGTTTAACTTTTCTTCCATGATTGGTGTCTCATTTTTAGTAAAAACTGGCTGTCCAGTCATATTAAAAACGGAAACACTGACTTCTTTTTCGGCTGCTAATTGAATATCCAATTGAAATTCTCCGGTTGTTGGATTTGGATAAAGATTTATTTTCTCCCCTAAGTCATTGTCAAAGAGGCCCGTTGCCATATCTACTATAATCGTATCGGAGTTGGTGCAATCCGTCATGTCAATCACAAAAACAACATATGTTCCGGCGCTTAGATTGGTTAGATTAGGGTCAGTTGAAAATAAATTCCCATCCAAAAACCATTGATATTCAAGGTCGCTACCTGACCCTCCAGAAGCTTCGATAGTAATCGCGCCGTCCATTTGGTCGTTCGTTTCATTGGTAATGTCCAAAATGTCAATAGTAATCAAATCTGGTTGTTCAACTTCAACTGTTGTTACCGTTGGGCAGCCAGTGGCATCTGTAATTGTAGCGATGTACTCACCTGCTAACAAGCCAATCGCCGTTGGCGTCATTTGCATATCGGGATCATTCCAGGCGTAGGTAAATGGCGGGGTTCCGTTAATAGGTTCGACAGTTGCAGTACCATCACCAAGACCTGCGCAGGAGGTTTGAGTAAATGAGCCTTCGCCTACAAAATCATTTTCAATAGTTACGAAAAATTCACAAGTTGCTGGATTTCCAAAGCCATCATTGACGCCCCACTTCACAGCTGTTGTTCCTGCTGGAAAAATACCACCACTCGGTAAGCCTTCCATGAAAAATGGCGTACCTGCTTCACAATTATCCGTAGCAGTTGGCATTGGATATTCTATTTCTACATTGCATCCTGCCATTGTAATATTCGGTGGACAAATCAAAACGGGCGAGGTGCTATCAATCACCATCACAAACGCTGTTTGGAACGCACAAAGCCCCGAAACATCTAAAACTGCCATGATAACTTCATTTGAACCAATATCGTCACAATCAAAATCCATTACATCAATTACGATATTGTCAATACCACAATTGTCGGTAGACCCCGCGTCTACCATATCCACTGTAATAGATGCTTGCCCGTTGTCATCCAAGAAAATATCGAGATTATTCACAGCCACTGTCGGCATTTCGGTATCGGGGATGAGTTCAATTTCGACTGCTGCATTTGCGGTACATTGATTTGGGTCAGTTACGGTCACCGTATAATTACCAGGCGATAAATCTGTTACCATAGAGGTCGTATCCCCATTACTCCATAAATATTGATACCCCAAAACGCCCCCTGATGCTGCAACGCTCGCAAAGCCATTGTCGTCGCCTTCACAAAGAATTTCATTCGAATTTATCACATTCAAAGTCAGGACATTTGGTTCTGTCACTGTGATTGCTGATACGCTAGAACACGCTGTTGCGTCTGTGCAAGTGACCATGTAAACGCCTGCTGTCAAGTTCATAATTGTCTCAGAAATCGAGCCATTTGACCAGATATATTCGTAAGGTGCAGTGCCGTTAAAAGACTCGACTGTAGCCAAACCATTAGCGCCACCAAAGCAACTTACATTTTCGTGATTGATAACTGTTTGTACACTAGTACAACCAAAAGCATCCACAAAACCGCAACCTTCTACAGAACACCCATTTTCATCCGTAACGGTTACACAATAATTATCAGGCACTAAATTTTCCAACATTTGTGTGGTTTCACCATTTGACCAAATAAAGTTGAAATTACCTGCACCGCCGCTGATTTGTGCCAACGCAGTTCCATCATTTGCAGCATTGGCAGATTCGTTGGTTGTTACCACATCTAAAACTAAAGCAGGTGGTTGGTTTATTGTAATCATTGCACTGTTGCCACAAAAATTATCGTCACCCACATTTACGGTATACGTGCCTGGAGATAGATTTTCAATCGTTGATGTGGTCATGCCATTGTCCCAAAAATAGGTTAAATCGCCTGTACCACCTGTTGCCGTTGCTGTTGCAGTTCCATCATTTGCACCATTGCAAGTGATATCGGTGGCAGAGACCATGATTGTAATTGCAGGTGGTTCGGTAACCGTCGCGCTATTTGCCAACTCACAGCCATTGTCATCAATAATCGTTACGGAATATGTGCCAGCCGTCAAACCCGAATTGGTGGCATCCATTACGCCATTGTCCCATTCGTAAGTAATTGGCGTTGCATTGCTGACGACCAAAGCTGTCAAACTCCCGTTGTTTCCGCCATTACAATTCACATTATTTATTTGAAAATCCAGTGCCACATCGACACAATCAAAATTACTTACTGTAACTGTTTGCGTAGCCGTACACATATTGGCATCTGTTACGGTTACGGTATAATTGCCCGGAGCGAGCCCACTAATCATTGGCGTAGTCATATTATTGCTCCAGTTGTAGCTGTAATCAGGCGTACCACCCATCGGGTTAGCCATCGCTGTCCCGTCGTTGCCACCTGTGCTGGTTTCGCCCGTTGCAGAAGCATTGGCAACCAACAAATCAGGCTCCGTAATCATCACCGACGCCATAACAACACAGTCGTCGCCGTCTGTTACTGTGACGGTATAAGTTCCTGCGCCCAATCCTGACTCCATTGCCATTGTGCCACCACTAGACCATGCATAGGTGAAATTACCCGCGCCACCACTTGCCATTGCTGTTGCTGACCCTGTTTCATCACCATTGCACAGTACATTTACTTGATTGGAAATAGTGACTGTTGGCGCAGTTGTTTCCATTACCAATGCCTGAATCGTATTCGTACAACCATTTTCATTATTCGTTACGGTCAAATCATAAACACCTGCAACCGACACGATTGGATTAGCAATATTTGACATAAAATTATTCGGGCCTGTCCAAACATAGCTTGAATTATTTGCTGTTGAAGTTGCATTAATAGTCACCGTTGTGTTTTGACAATTTAAAACTCCTGAAATATTTACCGAAAGGGTCGGCTCTGTCACATTTTCAATAACCTCTACTTCATCTGAGCTGCTACATCCCGAATCGGTATCAAATACAGTTAAAGTATAAATCCCAACTGCATTTACTTCTGGAGTTAAAGTTGTTTGACCATTTAAAAAATTGCCATTCTGTGTTGTCCACTCATACACAAACTGAGGGCCAGTCGAACCAGAGCCTTGTAGTGTTGTGCTTGAAATGGTACACGTCAGTTCTTTCATTGGTCCCGCTTCTGCAACGGGAGGTATCGTATTTTGAGCAATCGAACCAGAAGCTGTATCCGTACAACCATTCGCATCCGTTGCTGTGACATTAAATAAACCAGCACCCAAAACTACGGTTGGTCCAGTCATTCCATTACTCCAACTATAAGTAATAGTTCCTGTGCCGCCTGAAGCTGTGGCTGTAGCTGACCCAGTCGTTGTATTACAATTTATATCCTGAGTTGAATCAATATTTAAATCTACTTCAGTAGCTGGTTGATTAATCGTAGCAGTGGCTGTCGTAGTCATATTGTCATCTAAGTCAGTGACGGTTACCGTATAAGTACCCGCCGCCAAATTGGTCGCGCTTGCATTCATCATACCTGTTGACCACATGTATTGATAATTGCCTGAACCGCCACTTGCGGTCACCATTGCTGTTCCATTGCTACCTCCAAAACAGCTCACATCTGTAGTGTTGCTAATCGTTGCCATTAATGCACCACTTCCAGCCAAGATGGTCGTTATTTCACTATGTATCATATTATCCTCGGCACTACCAATATTATTTCCTAAAATGGCATTGGTATAAAAGGTAATAGTCTCTCCAGCAGGTCCGGTTGGTGCAGTCCAATCAGCTGACCAGGTTAAAATATTTCCACCATTAAAATTTAAAGCAGGCTGATGTCCTAAATAAACCCGTCCCGAGTTGTGTGTCTGCGTTCCAGTACTTGCTCCGAGGTTAGAGAATGTTCCAGCATTAGTGTTGCTACTATTTAAAGCAACTGTTTGAAATCCTGCGGTTGAGGGTGTTCCTGCGGTCACCATCGTTGTCACCGTCAAAGAATAAGTCGAGCCGGGCGTAATTGTCGTTGGCAACCCAACAATATCGACAATTCCATCAAAATTATTATTAAAATTGTGGCAATCGGTACAATTGCCGTCGGTTGGTGCACCTGTGTTTCCACCCGGATTAATGGGAGGCTGTGCCGTAAATGCGTAAATAAAAAATAGGCCTATCAAGGCGGCGTACAGGAAAGTAAATTTTCTGTTCATAATGGATACAACTTGTTTTGCTTATTTATAAAATTTCCACTTGGAAGACGGGCGTTTTTAATGAATAGTGATTCAAAGCAAAATAGTGTTTCCGTGTAAATTAATTGAAAATGATATGAGTGAAAAATTTAATCTTTTCCTATTCTAACTGACTGGTTTGATATAATTAAAGGACAAATTTAAAAAAATTATAATAAATAAAAGCAATCCGTTTTAAATTTAGCCTTTTTTTAAGTAGAAATACGGGGACTTTTTTACTGCTTTTTCAAAATAGCCGACAAAAAAGCCGAGCATCTTTTAGCAAGATACTCGGCTCATTATAGTTAAGAACGAATACTATGTTATTATTTATTTTTTATTTCAACTCAAAACTTTGAG
>CAYUNA010000229.1:0-4026 GCA_964445895.1 uncultured Saprospiraceae bacterium
TTTCACAGATTTACACATCGTCGATACTTTACCAATTCTGCGGATTGGAACAACAGATGGGACAAGAGGAGAAATCCAACTGGGTAATTCTTTCCATGGTCTAAAACGTAACTTTGCGGGTGACATTAATGATGTAGGACTACACACCGACTTCGGAGATTTGCACTTATCTGCTGACGGAGAAAAAAAGGATCAATTCAAATTATCCAGTACGGGTAATGTCGGTATTGGCACGGATGCACCTAGCACAAAATTAGACGTAAACGGCAACGCTCGGGTTAGAACCTTACCTGCAGGTGCAGCCGCTGACGGCATCGTTACTACGGATGCAAACGGTAATTTACGCCAACGAACAGCCGCCGAAATCGTGGCAGAAGGTGGCGGTGGTGCCGATGGAGATGCTTGGGCGGTGACAGGCGAAGACCAAACTTCTGCGATTAGCCGAACGGGTAATGTCGGTATTGGCACAACCAATCCTACCGAAAAGTTAGAAGTAGCGGGTAAAATAGCAACTACCAATGAACTGGAAATCGGACAATTAGGTAGTGGTGACCGAGCCAGCTATATTGATTTACACGCCGAGGATAACGTCAGTTTTTCTACCAGAATGTATAGATTCCCAGGCGCAGATGGTGCGATGATACTTGAAAACAATGGAGCAGGTGATTTACGTTTTTATACAAACAATTCAGGCAGTACAGCTGATTTAACAATAGATGGACCTACCGCAAATATTGGTATTGGTACCTCAGCTCCTTTCACAGATTTACACATCGTGGATACCTTACCAATTCTGCGGATTGGAACAACAGCAGGAACAAGGGGAGCAATTGAATTTGGTAACGGTTTTCATGGTCTAAAGCGTGATTTTGCGGGTGACGTTAATGATGTAGGATTATACACCGACTTCGGAGACATTCATTTATCTGCTGACGGAGAGAAAAAGGATCAATTCAAATTAACCAGTACAGGTGATGTCGGTATTGGTACAGATGCGCCTATCGCTAAATTAGACGTAAATGGTAAAACAAATATAGGAAGCAATGTAATTGGTGATCTTGGTGACTTGGTTGTGGGAGATGCGGATGGTAGTGTTACCTCATCAATATATTCTAAAAGCTTTAACAATGCTTCTATCATTGCACAAAGTGGGATAACTGGTAGCTCGAATAGTTCTCTTGTTGCGACACTTTCAAATGCCGTTGCAAGGATGACTGCAACATCAGGACCTACAACTAAAATTGAATCATACGGTAATTATCAAGCTGCTGGAATTCCTGCAGGAGTGTTTTCAGTACAAGATTTTAGTACTGGGAAAATCTTTGAAATGCTAGCAACACCGACCGAACACAAAATATCAAGTAACTTAGGAACAGGAACAGCAGAGATGTACTTTAATGATGGAAACATCGGTATCGGTACAGCTAATCCTTCGGCTAAATTCCACATAACTGGCGGAGACAATACACAAAGTATAACTTCTGCGACAACCAATGTATTAAGTAAAATAACGAATGACCAAGGTGGTTCGGTAGTACAACTTATTGAGAGTGGGGATAGAGCTGTGAGATTTGGAATTAATCCAACGTTTAGTAATTTAGGTGGAGATGGTGTCTTTTCATTTGTCGCAACAAGTACGCGTACTGGAGAAACAGATTCGGATGTATTCGTTTATGACTATGCGAATGAAAACTTGTGTCTTTTACCAAACTTACTAAATACAGGAAACAATGTCGGTATCGGTATTCTTGAGCCTCAAGAAAAGCTACACGTTGATGGTAATATTCTTGCTACAGGAACAATCACTCCTGACTATGTATTCCAAAAATACTTTGATGGCGAATCTACTTTAAAGCCGGAATACAAGATGATGAGCCTGTCTGAAATTGAGTCTTTTACCAAAATCAATAAACACCTGCCAGGCGTGCCTTCTGCTCAAGAAGTAGCAGCAAAAGGTGGAATCATGGTTAATCGGTCAACTGAACTCAACCTCGAAAAAATCGAGGAGCTTTTCTTACATACCATCGAACAAGAAAAGAAAATTCAGGAATTAGAAGAGCAACTGTCTGAATTAGAAGCATTGAAAGCAGAAATGGCAAAAATTAAATCATTGCTTGGGGCTAAAAAATAAGCCCTACAGACTCGTTTGTCAATAAGTAATAGGTATATGAAAATAAGATTTTTTCGATAATTCTTCTTTAAAAATCAATGCCCAACCGCGGACATAATTTTTAAACAGAAAAATGGCGAAAAGCAATATTCATCCTATACTTATTATTTAATGGCAAACAAGTCTTCTGCACAGTAGTGTCTATGCGAATAGTGACTACTGAGAATTCGAGAAGGACTAAAAGGTCTGTGGGTGTTTTTTTAAAATCACCTTAGACATGCTTTTTCCTTCCTTTCTTTTCAATCTTTTAATTACAATAGAAATGAATAATTTACATAAACATAAGCTATGGATTGTAGTCTTGTGTCTGATGTTCTACGCAATATCAGGGCAGGCGCAATTCACGCTGAACGCCCCCAGCGGTGGTTCTGGCTATCAATGGTTTGAGGGGACTGCTGGCGCAGCGACCGCAATCTCTGGTGCCAATTCAGCCACCTATACTCCAGCTACTGCGGGTATCTATTTCGCAACCTATGAAGATAGTAGTTGCGGCGGGGCCACAGATTATTTTGTCCTCGTCGATGGCTGTATGACAGATGCTCAGGTAACTCTGAATGTAGCTGACAACGCAGGAACCTATATTTGGTACAAAGACGGTACCGCAACGGGCGAAACCAGTTCATCTATCAACGTAATAGCAGAGGCAACTTCCGCCCGCTACTATGCAGAGGTCATGAGTGGAGCAAGTTGCAATAGGGACTTACCTGCCTTTATTGTTGCCAATCGACAAGATTGTTCGTGTATGGCTTCGGCTGGTACACTCATGAGTACAAACCTTGATGTTTGTCCAGGAGAAGAATTTTGTGCAACGACCAACACTGCACCTACGGTGCCAGCAGATTACGAGACCCGCTATCTTATTTCGGTCGGCGGAGTCGTACAAGCGGTAGAAACATCTTCTTGCTTCACACCTTCAACAGGAGGCAACTATACTATGCACACCTTCATTGCTGAACTCAGTGATGCCGGAAGTGGCAATTATTATGACCCCGCAACCATCGTCATCAATACGACTACCGTCAATGACATCAACTCGATGCTTCAGCAAGGCGGAGGAGCTTTGTGTGGTGGATTAGACGTGACGGGTTTTGGCTTCACAGCAACTGCCGACCCTACGGATACCGATGGTGATGGCTTAACCAATTGTGAAGAAACAACGGGAGTAGATGACCCTTCCACTACGGAAGGACCAACGGGTGTCACCGATGAAAACAACCCTTGTTCTCCAAATGCCGATGATTTGGCTTGCCCAACAGGTGACCCTGATGGTGACGGAGTAGACAATAGCGACGAGGTAACCATGTCAACCAATCCAGAAGATGCTGACACCGACGGTGACGGTAATCCTGATGGGAATGACCCTAATCCGACAACACCAACGGTAGTTGCGGACACAGGTGGCGGCTTTCCTTCAACATTAAGCACCATTGATGTTTTAGCTAATGATGATTACCTTCCGAATAACGACCCTCTCAATGAAGGAACGACTACCTTAACAAATCTTGGAACAGGTACGGCTAGTGGAACAATCGTTCTTGACCCAGTAGATGGAACAATAGATTATACACCTACACCAGCAGAGGACGGAATGTCTGTTACAATCAACTATGAAGTTTGTAATGACGAAAGTGGTGCTGCGGTGTGCGCACAAGGCACTTTAACATTTAATGTAAATGACCCGGACAATGATAATGATGGCACACCTGCCTCAAACGACCCGGATGATAATGACCCTTGTGTTCCCAATCCAAATAGTCCAGCCTGTCTGGATACCGATGGTGACGGCATTGTTAATGCCGATGATTCCGATTCCGACAACGACGGTATTCCTGATAGCATAGAAAACCTAACCGCTG
>CAYUNA010000229.1:4126-6997 GCA_964445895.1 uncultured Saprospiraceae bacterium
ATGGGGTAGCGGATGTTGTTGATAGTGACCCAGATGATTTTGGCGGGCTTGGTGACCCAGATACGGACGGCGATGGTATTCCAAACTCAATGGATTCCGATTCCGACAACGACGGTATTCCTGATAGCATAGAAAACCTAACCGCTGGAACAGGTGGCGACACCGACGGCGACGGTATTCCTGATGCTTTGGATTTGGATTCTGATAACGACGGCATCAATGATGTTATTGAAGGCGGCGGAACAGATGCCAACGGCGATGGCATTGCCGACGGTACACCAGACCCCGATACTGGAATTCCATCCAGTGCAGGAACAGGTACAAATCCAACAGATACCGACAACGACGGACAGCCTGACTTTCAGGACTTGGATTCTGATAATGATTCCGTATCTGATTTAGTAGAAAATGGCGACTCAGGTGTCGTAGATGCGGACAACGACGGCGTTGCGGATGCACCAGATACCGACGGTGACGGTATTGTAGATAGTGTAGATGGTAGTCCAAACTTTGGCGACCAGAACGACACCGAACCACAAGACACCGACAACGAAGGAACACCTGATTATCTTGACCCAGACAGCGACGACCCGACGGATAACACCGTAGGCAGTACGGATGGTGTCGGCGATGATATTGACGGTACACCGAATAGCGACCAGGATGCAGATGGCGATGGTGACATTGACAATCCAGCAGACAGTGACAACGATGGGGTAGCGGATGTTGTTGATAGTGACCCAGATGATTTTGGCGGGCTTGGTGATTCACCAGCAGTGGTTAATTGTAACATCAATTTAGCGCTATGGTTAGAAAGTACTTACGAATCAAATACTGATGAAATGCGTACAGACTTGAATGACCAACAGTTGTTGCCAGGTCAAGACCCATTATTCTTTTTGGGTCAGGAAACAGCAGCAGGTCAACCATATAGTATTGCACCATGGTCATACAATGGTACAGAAGGAGATGCTTATAACTACAACACAGTTGGAAATGGCAAAGCCAATTACAATGCAGATGTCGTCGATTGGGTCTTAGTTTCCCTACGCACGACAACATTAGCAAGCAGTACTGTTTGTAGAGAAGCTGCATGGTTAATGAAAGATGGAACGGTAGTGTTCCCAGGTGGCTGTCAATGTCCATTGACTGTTGGTCAGGAACTATACATCGTAGTAGAACACCGAAATCACCTGCCTATCATGACACCGACTGCACAAACTGTGACAGCAAGTGGATTAGGCTTTGACTTCCGTAACCAGCAATCGTTCTTGACCTTTACGGGTGACGGGCAGAAGCTGGTAGAAGCAGGCGTGTATGCTATGTTTGCTGCTAACGGAGACCAGACCGGCACTATCGGTTCTCGAACAGATGTAAATGCGACAGACGAGTCCATTTGGACAGGGAATAACTCAGAAGGAGATACCTTTAATGTGGGTGACTACAATATGGATGGTGATGTGAATGCCAACGATGAGTCATTGTGGTTGGACAACACAGGTAAATCTTCTGATGTAAATTATAACTAAAAGATAGTTACTAGAAGAAGCATAGGTTGTAGACACAAAATGTGTTCTACAACTTATCATTCTTTGGAATGCGAGATGAATAAGCGTGGACTTCTGATTGAATAGAAGACCTTTTATTTATCTCGTATTCCTTCATTCCTAAAATGATTAGAATTATGATTTCAATAATAAAAAACACATTGACCCTCTTTTTCGTAGGAATTGCACTTCCTGCATTTACTCAAAGTCAATGGATAGGAAAGCTATCTTTAAGTGATTTTGATTGTGAAAACCAAACAGCTTGCTACAACTTAGCCATAAAAGGAGTTGGTGATGAAGCCTGGGCATTAGGGGACCAAAACTACCGTTTCTTCTTTGATGCTGACAATATATCTATCAGCACTATCAATTCATTGTTGCCAACTGACATATACAGTCAACCGCAAACAGATGAAATTTTGGAAATTGTTGGACAGAACCAAGAGGCATTTAGTCCTTTGGATAATATTGACGACAATTTAGGTTTTGTTGATTTCAACATAATCGCGCAGGCGAAACAGTTTCCTCATTTGGCTCGGCAAGTAAGCAATGAAGCCTTTTTGCCCATTGCAGAAATCTGTCTGGAAGTATCAGAAGAAATGATGAGTAATACGGGGGAAGAATATGCGATGAATATCTTGTTTTCCCGTCCTTTAACAGCAGGACAAATTACCAATCAATATTCTGTTATTTCAGAGATTAATGAACCAAATCATACCAAATCAACTCAGTCAGTAGGCTATTTAGATGTCACTTACGATGTTGGTTTGCATGCTCAATTGGGAGAGATTTGTCAATTATTAAATAGCACCGAAGAAGAAATACTTCTGGCAGAGCGTAAGTTGAGTCTTTATCCTAACCCTTATGTAATTGGAGAGGTGCTTTCCTACAATTCGGTTATCATGAAAGATAAAGAGCATGAGGTTTTTATCTATGATGGGCAAAGCCAGCTAATTAAACATTGGGAGGACTTACCTGCGGGTAATGATTCCATCAGGATTCTGGAAGCACTCCCTGCTGGGGTTTACTTTTTCCATATTAAATCTGAAAAGCATCAGGTAATGAAGGAATTCATTATTGTCCAATAAACAAGGTCTTTGTTATTGGTTGCTAGGAAGTAGAAAAACTAGCCATGCTCTAAGTTAAGTGCATGACAAATGTTAAGTAACAATGAAATAATAAGTCCGCCAAGTGGACAGTGTATTTTTTTCTCAGTTTTCTTTTAAAAGAGGGAGTATTGTTAGCGTCAGCCGATACTATGACTGATTTTAAAAGGAAAATGAGGACAAAAAAACCTGTCGAGTTGGCGGAGTTATTTTTTCAC
>CAYUNA010000230.1:0-6979 GCA_964445895.1 uncultured Saprospiraceae bacterium
AAATCGTGGTGCGGGCGGATAGAAAAATGTTAAAGAACTGGATTGTATTTGAAAACTAAAAACTACCATTTGAAAACAAAAAAACTGCCGTTGAAACTCAATTCAACGGCAGTTTTTTCTAAATGCAATTGCACATTGCACATTGCACATTCCTCATTGTTCATTGCCAGCTGCTTAATCCGGTACTTTATCAGGATTTAACAAGTCATAAAATTGGTCTAACTGCGGCATAATAATGATACGCGTTCGGCGGTTAGTTGCTCGACCTTCAGCGGTGTTATTCGTTGCCAAAGCATTATATTCTCCACGTCCAGCCGCAATCAAGCGATTGGGGTCGATATTGTGTTTAGTTTGTAACGCACGTACGACTGAGGTAGAACGTTTCACACTCAAATCCCAGTTGTCATCGTAGCAGGCAGTTTTGATTGGCTCATTATCTGTATATCCTTCAACCATAACATCGAAGCCTGGTCGAGACTTGACAATCGCTGCAATTTTACCCAGCACCTCATCTGCTCGCGCAGTAATTGTCGCGCTACCACTTTGATACAACATTTTATCTGACAAGTTAATCATCACGACAGTCTTATCCACTTTTACATTGACATCATCGTCTTCGATGCCTTTCGCCAATACAGTTTTCAAATTCACAGCCAATGCCAAGTTAATAGAATCTGCTTTCGTTTTAGCTGCTTGCAACAACTGAATGTATTTATCTTTCGATGCCAATTGGGACAAAGTTTTATCAATATTGCTATTTGCAGATTGAGACAAAACGGTCAAATCGCCTACTTGTTCAACCTGATTTTGACGTTGCTTTTTCAAGTCTTCGATTTGGTCACGCAAATCTTTCATTTGATCAGCACGCACCCGGCTTTCCGTTTGCATGTTTGTTTTTTCTTGCTCACAAGCAGATAGTTTTGCCATATAAGCATTTAAGTCTTCACCACATTTTCCTAAATCTGCATTCGCTTTTGCTAAATCAGATTGTACACCTTCTAATATTTTTTTGCTGACACAAGAAGAGGTCATCGCAACGACCATGAATAATAAAAATACTTTTCCGAATGTATTCATAATATGGTTTAAAATTTTAATATTAAAAAAATTAATTCTTTTCTGATAAACGGCTATAAACATCTGATGTTCATTCAACCATTATATTATTTCAAATAAAAGACCACAATTTAGGTATTTGATTATTAAAAATCTTAATTTTTATATGATTTTCAAAAAAATCAATAAAAAAGGCCCGAAAACCAATTAAGGTATCGGGCCAAACACAAGTGTATAGCAAGTTATGATGGCTAATTTTAGTAGTTAGAGGATAGTGGTTATTGCTTCGGTTCAAAACGAAAGCCATACTAACCACTATCCTCTAATCACTTACCACTAGTCCACATTGTCATGTAAAAAAGAATTATTTTCACGGAAAGTCGGACCATCTTCGTCTGCATTTTCATTTTCTGAGATTGTCCAACCCGACATCTGTTCGTCGGAAGAATGTGGTACATTGTCCAACCGAACTCCACGACGTTTGTACGCAGGTTCGTTCTCCAACTCATTGATAGAGTGTGGGTTATTCAATTTCACACGGGTACTACGCAATCGCTCGCGGCGTACTCGGTCTTGTTCTATTTTTCGGCGACGCGCCTCTTCTTCACGCTCTCGGTCTTCTTCTTTTCGATAAGGCTCATCGTAAGAGTAGCCTGGTCGATATTTATTCATCGTCTCTCGAACATCATCAAATTCAAACACAGCTGGTTTGCGTGGCTGCGGACGTTCTATCTCGGATTCAGTATTGTTGGTGATAGCCGAGATTCCCCCCTTTTTTTTTGGCATCGACATGTCATCGTCGTCCAAATTCACTCGAATTTTCTCTTGTACTTTGCCTGTTTCCTTGTCGTAGTTCTTATTGCTTTCAAAACCAGTCGCAATCACAGTAACGCAAAGTCCGTCGCCTAATGTTTCATCGTAGCAGTTACCCCAAATCAAGTCTGTTCCGTAGCCTGCTTCCTCTTGCACAAATTCAGTGATTTCAAAAATCTCATCCATCGTCACCTCTTTTGTACCAGAAGTAATGTTAACCAAAATGTGCTGCGCCCCACGAATGTTGCTATCCTCCAATAATGGCGAACTCAACGCATCATCAACGGCTTGTTTCGCACGGTCATCCCCTTCGGCAACAGATGTTCCCATTATCGCAACACCACTACCTCGCATAACGGTATTGACATCCTCAAAATCCACGTTCACATAACCTGGAACGGTGATGATTTCCGCGATACCTTTGGCAGCGGTTGTCAAAATATTATCCGCTTGGCTGAATGCTTCTGATATTTTTAGATTACCGTGAATTTGACGTAATTTATCATTAGAAATGATGATTAACGTATCCACATTTTTCTTTAATTCTTCCAATCCATCAAACCCCTGAGAAGTCCGTTTTCGCCCCTCAAAAGTAAATGGCAAAGTGACGATTCCTACCGTCAAAATGTCCATTTCCTGAGCTGCTTTCGCAATGATTGGTGCTGCCCCCGTGCCTGTACCACCACCCATTCCGGCAGTGACAAATAACATTTTGCAATTGTCGGTTAGGTACTCACGGATAGCATCAAGGCTTTCCTCGCACGCCAAACGTCCGATATTTGGTTTAGACCCTGCACCTCGACCTTCCGTCAAGTTGGGACCTAAAGATATTTTTGTTGGTACTGGGCTTTGTTCCATTGCTTGTTTGTCAGTATTGCAAATTGCAAAATCAACCCCTACAATACCTTGCTGGTACATATGGTTGACAGCGTTGCTACCGCCCCCTCCTACTCCGATGACCTTAATTATCGGTGCTTCGTTGTTGTCATCAATTAGTTTGAAAATCATAACTGCTATTTTTTGTTTTAAACCGCTTTGTGAATGTTTTTTGGTAAATGGTTATTTTTAATGTGC
The DNA here is from genome assembly GCA_964445895.1 of uncultured Saprospiraceae bacterium. Lineage (GTDB taxonomy): Bacteria > Bacteroidota > Bacteroidia > Chitinophagales > Saprospiraceae > CAYUNA01. Next base: position 2,944 of record CAYUNA010000230.1, read on the forward strand.
CAGCCAAGCACTTTCACAAAGTGTATTTTAAGTATGTGTAGTATATTTTGATTAAATTTAAAACTTCGTATCCGGCTCCGCTTCAAACCATTCTTTCGTTTTCTTAAACAAAGAAGAATACCAGTTTCCGTCCTCGCCTTCTTCTCCTGCTTCTTCCAAGATTTCTTCTTCAATTGGTGCAGCCACTGCTACTGGTTCTACGATTTCTTCCTCTACCGGGTAGCCTTTTGCCTCCATTTCATCAATGCCTTTCAGCAATAAGCCAATCACCGTTGAGAAAATCGGACTGCTTACTTGCGCTGAATACCCATGAGCCAAATGCTCGACTGGAATACCAATGCGCGCACTCATACCCGTGTGAAATTCAGTCAATTTGTCAATGTGATTCAACAAAGAGCCACCACCCGTCAAGACGATGCCACCAATCAATTTGTTTTCAAAACCAGACCGTCGAATTTCCCAAACGACATAATCTAAAATTTCTTCTACACGCGCCTGAATAATGCGCGCCAAATTCTTTTCAGAAATTTCTTTTGGGTCACGTCCTTTCAAACCTGGAATCGTAATAATTCGGTTGTCGTACACCTCTTCTGCCAATGCTGAACCAAATTTTACTTTCAATTTTTCAGCTTGTTGCGACATTACCATACAACCATCTTTAATGTCTTTGGTAATCACCTCACCACCAAACGGAATCACCGCCGTGTGTCGAATAATCCCTTCGCTAAAAATGGTAATATCCGTTGTGCCACCACCAATATCAACCAATGCAATGCCTGCATCTTTTTCTTCTTCGCTCAATACTGCAGCCGCAGAAGCAATTGGTTCGAGGGTAATGCTACCCACTTTTAAACCAGTGCGTTCGACACATTTTTGAATGTTCTGAGAAGCCGTAATTTGACCGGTAATGATATGAAAGTTTGCTTCCAAGCGTACGCCCGACATCCCAATCGGATCGGTAATGCCTTGCTCATGGTCAATTGTATATTCTTGTGGAATAACATGCAAAATCTTATCGCCAGGAGGCAATACTAATTTATACATATCATTGATTAACCGCTCAATATCAGCGTAACCAATTTCTGTATGATTGTTATCTCGCGTCAACATACCTCGATGCTGCAAGCTCTTGATGTGCTGCCCTGCGATACCGACATGTACAACTTTAAAATCTTGACGTGCAGTACGTTGCGCTTGTTCAACTGCCTCAATAATGGCGCGAACCGTTTTTTCGATGTTCGAAACTACTCCACGCATCACTCCCTCCGAATTGACCTTTCCGACACCAAGAATTTCTAATTTTCCGTGTTCATTTTTGTAGCCTGCAACTGCGCATACTTTGGTCGTTCCAATGTCGAGTGCAACTACGATTTCGTTTTTGTTGAAGTTTTCGTCCATCATAACATTCGTTTTAAAAAAAAGGACGGTTGACGGCTGACGGCCAACGGTGGACGGAATGCTGTGTAAGTCTTCCCTCCTTCGTTCTTTTCTGTTTTGGGGACTAGGAAATTAATAAACTTTCCAATTTGACAGGACTATTTGCTGTCAAAAGTTGTGAGTTCTTATTTTCCTACTCCTTTAATATGTAGTTTTCAAATTGATTTCTGGATAGAACATTTTTAAAATTTTAAGCTCAAATTTTAAAAATATGCTTTCGAGAAATCGTAATAATTATAAATCACTTGCTGTGTAAATTCTTTAATTCTCTCACTTTGCAATACATAAAGTTTTAGAAACTTTTGCATTTCGATAAGTAGCCTAACGTTTCTGTGCGACTACTTGCCCCTCATACCGCAAATCCAGATTTTTATACCTTGAATAGCCTTCATACGGCATTCCATTTTCATAAAAAATCTTTAAGCGCTCTAATTTTTCCGCTGCATTTTCAATTGTTCCAAAGCGAATTTTTTGGTCACCTACTTTTGGAACAAGGGTAAAACCGCCTGCATTGGTGTGCACTTGTTCGATTTGAGAACGATAAAACTCGTCTCTTCGAATCTGATGTGCCAGTTGAAAAAGGTCTTTCAATAAATGAATTTCCTTATCCAAAAAATCGGTCGAGTGTGGTGGTAAATCCCCCGTTGCAACCAATACCCTTGCGGTAAAATGTTTGGACAACGGTAATTTATTTCCGTCTCTATCCAAATAATAATTCAGTCCATTATTGTCAATCACTCGCAATACTGGTTCGCGCTGCCACACTTCAATTTTTACCTCATTTTGAGAGTTGATATGCACTTCTGCATCCAACACAAACGCATCATCTTGTAGCACTCTTTCGAGGCGATTAATATTAACGATATTCTGCTTCTGCCCTTCCAAATCAAAACCAAAACTACTGCGAATCAACTCCCGCACATCACTTGTATCAATCAGTCGATAACCACCAGGCAAAGGATTAATCACGATTTCCAGTTGCTTCACCTCACTGCCTGATTTGCGCTCAATTGCAGATACAATAAGCACTAAGGTCAGAAACAATCCAGCTACCCAGCCGAGTCGTTTTAGTGTTTTTATGAATTCTGGACTCATTTTAAAGTCTTTAGTTAGTAACGGTGAAAAAATAACTCCGCCAACTCGACAGGTCTTTTTGTCCTCATTTTCCTTTTAAAATTGGTCATTTTCCATGAACTATTAAAGACCAAAGACTAACCAGCCAAAGACCTTTTAATTGTTTCTACAAAATCAACAATATCACCTGCACCAAGCATTAGCAACACTTCAATTTCTTTATTTTTCAAGCTTGAAATCAGTGTCTCTTTTGTCACCAATTCCTTCTTTTTCAATTTCATTTTTTCAAAAACAATACCTGAATTCACGCCTTCAATTGGTTTTTCGCGCGCGGGGTATATATGCATAAGCAAACATTCATCCAACAAATCCAATGCTTCCGCAAATCCTTGCTGAAAATCCCTTGTGCGAGAGTACAAATGAGGCTGGAAAATACCCGTTATTTTTCGATTTGGAAACAGTTCTTTTGCTGCCGAAATCGCTGCGGTCAACTCGGTCGGATGGTGCGCATAATCATTGATAAACACCAAGTCTTCTTCCCGAATCACAAATTCAAAACGCCGCTTGATGCCTTTGAATGTCCGCAATCCTTTTTTCAAATCTGATACCGAAACGCCTAATTTAGTCGCTACGGCTATGGCAACCAATGCATTTTCAACATTGTGCCGCCCGGGCAGTGGCGTCCAAAAATTTGGCTCCACTTTGGTCAAATTGTGGCTCTTTCGCCCTTGTATATAGTCGAAATGAAACCCGCCATCTACTACACCAACACTCGTTACCCGAAAATCACCACTTTTTAGACCATAGGTTTCAACCTCTTGATTATCAAACAATTGTGCCAATTCTTCCTGAACGATAATAGTTCCATCAGATTTAACATTTTTTACGAATTTTTTGAAGCCTGTTTCTAACATTGCCTCATGACTCCCGTAAATATCCAAGTGATCTGCGTCCATACTCAAAATAACCGCAATCTCTGGTGTCAAATGCAAAAATGAACGGTCATATTCATCTGCTTCAACGACGACCCAATCACTTTTTCCTTCGACGTAGTTGCTGCCATAATTCTGCGCAATACCTCCAAGAAATGCGGTACAATCAATCCCGCCTGTTTTCAATAAATGCGTCAAAATCGTCGTCGTCGTTGTCTTACCGTGTGTCCCCGCAATCGCGATTGTTCGCTGACTTCGACTAATGATGCCAAGCACTTCTGCTCGCTTTTTTATGGGTGTTCCCTTAGTGTCAAAATATTGATATTCTTTGTGTGCTTTGGGGACTGCTGGCGTATAAACGACTAGGTCAATACCTTCAGGAATTTGCTTCACATCTTCTTCGTAGTGAATGGTCATTCCTTCGGCAGTTAGTTGGTCGGTTAATGGGGTTTGGGTCTTATCATAGCCGTATATTTCGATACCTCGGCTGTTGAAATAGCGGGCAAGGGCACTCATACCGATGCCACCGATACCAAGGAAGTAGAGTTTATTTAATGAGTTTAAAGTCATTTTAGTTTTTCATTGCAAGAACC
>CAYUNA010000231.1:0-6959 GCA_964445895.1 uncultured Saprospiraceae bacterium
TTAGAATAGATGAAATATTGCCAATTCACAAAATTATCAAAATCCAGCAAAGGAAAAAATCATCAAACGTAAAAGATTTTTTTAATTTCGTCCTTTTTTCATTTTACCTTCATAAAGATAAAACTAAAAACATGCACCGAATTACCGTCTATTTTCTATTTATTAGCCTTTTATTTTTTCAGACTGCCTGCAATGATGATGAAATGTCAACAGGCGATGGTTGTCCCGCACCAACCTCAATTTATAATGCTGGTGTGGTAGTAATTAATGAAGGTGGTTTTCAAACGGGGACTGGAACCCTTAGTTTTATTGGCGAGAATGATACAGATGTGACCAATTTTATTTATCAAAATGCCAACTGCGACGATATTTTGGGAAATATTGTACAATCGGTTTCCAAAATAGATAATCAATATTTTATCGTTGCTAATAATGCCAACAAGATTGTGGTGACAGATGATAAAATGGATAAAATAGCACAAATTGACGAGTTGAGATTTCCGCGCTATATTTTAAAAACAGACGACAATACCGCTTATATTACAGAGTGGACGGATGAGGTAAAAGGTCGTGTAGCCGTGCTTAATTTGGATAATTTTGAAATTGAGCAAACCATTCCAGTTGGCGGTGGTCCAGAGAATCTGATAGCGTATCAGGGGAAAATTTATGTAGCCAACGGTGGAGGTCTGGATGAAGAGTTTGGTGATTCTACCGTTTCTATCATCAATCCTTTGACACATGAAGTTGAAAAAACCCTGCAAGTAGGCAACAATCCTAAGAGTTTTCAAATTGATAATAATGGCGATTTATGGGTAGGCTGCTTTGGTTTTCAAAATAGTTTTATTCCAAATGACCCGCTAAATAAAAATGGGTCATTGGTTAGAATCAATGCAGAAATGGTACAAGAAGTCGTGGAATTGGATGAAATAGGTGTTCAACATTTGCAAATTAATCCAACGCAAGATAAATTATACCTCTTATATGGTGGTAATCCTTATGCCCCAGTTTATACATTTGACATCAATACTACGACATTATCCGATACACCAATTGTTGAAACATTGGCTTACGGCTTAGGCATTCATCCCGTCAGTGGACACATTTTTGTTGCCGACGCTAAGGGTTTTGCCGAAACGGGAGAAGTCTCTGAGTATGACGAAAATGGTAATTTTTTACAAGCCTTTTCTACCAGCATTGGACCGAATGGCTTCCTGTTTTTAGAATAGTCACGACGACTTCTTGTTACATTTTATTTTTTTTATATAAATTTGGCAAGATTTTTAAGCATTACTAACATGTTTAATGTTTTAGAAACAGAACCAGAAATTTACTATACATTTAACAACATCATGGAGTTTTTCCCTCCAATTTTTTGAACTGAAATTACAAAAAATTAAACTGCAATGAGACGAGTCTTAACAATGTTACTAGTCGTTGGCTGCTTCGCTGTCCAACATTTGTCTGCACAAAAAAACACCGATAGTGGTCGCTGGCCCAATGGTTTGACTGCAAAAGTCCTCGCTATCGATTATGGTACGCCCAATAATATGGACGATTTGGACATTTCCAATGGTTTGGAAGTGGCGTATGTTCGTAATTTGAGTCAAATGTTCAACTTTGCCATTCCTGCTAAAGTTGGTTTAGCTAATATTACAACCAATAATAAAAAAGCAACCATTTTTAGTTTAGATGGGGTTGTTCAATTACAATTTTACAAAGAAGGGCGTAGAATGATTCCGTACCTATTCACAGGTGGTGGTGTCGTTTTTGAGAAAGACCAAGGTTCTAATGTACAGATTCCGGCGGGAATTGGCGTCAATTTTCGGGTCAACGACGGTGGTTATTTAACGCTACAAGGTGAATTTCGAAAATCATTGGAAGACGACCGTGACAACATTCAATTGGGTATTGGTTGGCATTTCAAAATAGGAGAAAACGCCGCTAAAAAAGATACAGACGGAGATGGTATTGTCGATGCAGAGGACAACTGTCCAGAAATTCCAGGAGTGGCTTCGGGCAATGGTTGTCCTGACGCGGATGGTGATGGATTGGCTGACAATGCCGATAAATGTCCAGAGGTTAGCGGTATGAAAAAATTTGCGGGCTGCCCTGATACGGATGGAGATGGCGTGCCTGACAATATGGATGATTGCCCAGAGGAAGTCGGTGTAGAATCTAATTTTGGTTGTCCAGAAAAACCGAAAGATACGGATGGCGACGGTATTCCAGATGTTACGGACAAGTGTCCAGACGAAGCGGGTACAGTGGCAGGATGTCCAGATACGGACGGTGATGGAATTGCCGATAAATTTGATGATTGTCCCGATATAGCAGGACCAAAAGATACCGATGGTTGTCCTGATCAAGATGGCGATGGCGTAGTGGATAAAAATGATTTATGCCCGACTTTGGCAGGTAAATTTAGTGGCTGTCCTGACACCGATAATGATGGTACTCACGACGGTATCGACAAGTGTGTCAACGAAAAAGGCCCTGGTAGTAATGGTGGCTGTCCTGATATTAAAGTAGAAGATAGACGAACCTTAGAATATGCTGCCAAAGCCGTTCGATTTGAAACAGGTCGGGCAGATTTGAAGCAAGAGTCTTTCCAAGTCTTAGAACAAATCGTCAATATCATGCAGCGATACCCAAATTATCGTCTAATCATTTCAGGTCATACGGACAATGTGGGTGACGCTAATAACAACCAAAGGTTATCTGAAGCTCGCGCCCGTTCTTGCTATGATTATTTAGTAACTCGTGGAATTGCTCCTCGAAAAATGGATTCTGCTGGTTTTGGTGAGTCTGTTCCGATTGCGACTAATTCTACTGCGGCAGGTCGAAAATTGAATCGACGGACAGAATTTCAGCTTGTTTTTGAATAGAAACTTGGTTTTAAAGAATCTTAAGGGTCAGTTTTGAATCGAGAATGTCATAAGTACATGACATTCTCGATTCTCAAATTTAGATGATACTGTAATTAATGCTTCACCACCATCTGGAAAAACTGATTCTCTCCATCAATCACTTCTACGCGCAACAAACCATTTGGCAAGTTCGATAAATCTAAAGAAGAACTCAACTTCATATTTTTCAAAACCAAACGATTGTTTATATCAAATACACGAACTTCCGCAGTTTCAGCATTCAATTGAGCATCCCATTTCAAATTTAAAGCATCTGTAAATGGATTTGGAAAGGCTTGAAAAATTGCTTTATCCTCCACAAAATCATTAGTATTTACATTACCTTCCAAAGCGAATTTGTAAACTTCTGGCACATAAGCATACTGACCACCACCCAAATAAGTATCTCCATTAATCAAGTAAACCTCTCCGTCAATAACGAACGAAGCCGGCGCCCAACGAGAAGTTCCTGGATGTGCTGGCAATTCTTCCCAGGCATCTTCTACAGGGTCATAAGCCCAAAATTCGCCTGTTGCCATTGAAAAGTGATCGCTACCATCGCCACTCAATATATAGCCAATTCCGTTGTGGGAAAACTGCGTTCCAGCTACCCGACCTTCTGCGGGTAAAGTTGCCATTTGAGTCCAAGTTTCTCCAATTGGGTCGTATCGAAACCATTCGTTAGAAATAAAGTTATTTCCATGACCAAAGCCAGTATAAATCATGTCTCCAATACCAAACTGAAACGGATGATGACGAGGAGGTGACGGCAAATCTTCTTTTTCTGACCACGTATCAGTAGCAATATCATACTCCCACCAGTCATTCAAATTACCCTGAGCACTTCCGCCCATACCAACGAATACCTTTCCATTTTGTGCAATCATTGCAGGGTGAGTTCGTCCAATACATGGGCAAGATGCCAATTCTGTCCAACTCATATCTGTAGGGTCAAACACCCATAAATCATTCAAATTTGAAATACCATCTGTACCAAATCCAAAGTAAGCTTTGCCATCCCAAGTATCACCAATTGCAAAGCCACGAGCAAATCCAGGAAATGCATCTAACTCCGTCCAAGTGTCGGTAACCGGGTTGTATGAATAAAAATCTTCTCGAAGTCCAAGGTTTGAGCCTCCAGAGACAATATATCCCGTCCCATCAATGGCAAAACCAAATGAGTGATGCGTCGAGTTGAAAGCATTAGGCAAAGAAGCAACTTGTACCCAATCCTGCGCCTGCACTTGCATACACATAAAAATAAAAAAGATAGAACTGTAAATTAACTTCATAAGTAAATTGATTTTATTTAAAAATGACAAATGTAACACATCTTAAATGGCAAAATTGCAATTTGATTAGCAAAGAAAAAAATAGTCCTACTTTTTAAAAACAATGGTCTCATTGACGACATTTGTCAATGAGACCATATTAGAGTTCAAAGTTCAATTCAGCAGATTATCGTCAGATTAAGCCCTCGGCACATCCTTTTTTTTCTTAGGAATCTTCTTAAACTGGTCGCCTCCATCAATTTCAAAATTTAATTCTTTCAAATCACTGAATTTTAAATTGCCTTCCAAACTGACTAAAATAAACTCATCGTCGCCATTGATTAACATTAAAAGGTTCGAAATTTGGTCGCCGTCTTCTTGAATAAAGAAATCAATTTTTTCGCCTCCCTCTCGGATTTGCATCAACTTTTCGAATCGGTCTTTTTCGATACTTTTCACCAGACTTTGGTAGTCATTTTTGGAAACTAAGTTTTGCTCTTCCATCACCATCACTCGTAATTTAGTGATTTTTTGCAGTATTTTCTCCCCATTTTCATCATCAGAAAAATTGGCTGCCATTTTTAAAACCCAACCTTGCAAGCTCACATTGGTCACGTTTTCATAGTCCATATATTTGTCGTAAAATGCTTTGACATTCGGGTTTTGAGCCATTGAAAATACAGGCATTAAGCCGATTGCTATTACAAAAATGATATTTTTCATAATTAATTTTTTTCATAAAAAGGCCATTTCAATTGTTGACAATTGAACTGATATAAACTATCAAAAAGCCTAATTAATCAGGTGATTTTTAATAAAAATTTGCTTGTAAACTACTTGTTTTTTGAAAGTCAAAATCTGCCATAACAAACGCTGCTAAGACCTACTGCCGTCCGTCATCTTCATCGTTGAAAGCTTCTTCCAACTTCGATAATTCTTTCAAATTGATGTTTCCCACAAAACTCATTAGCACAAACTCTCCTGCCGAATCAGCCGATGGTGTCTCGCCCACCAATAGTAACAATTCATTCACTACATCGCCCGATTCTTTCACCAAAAACTGCACTTTCTGATGCTTGCCTTCACGTACTTCCATCAACACCTCATACTCGTGCTTATTCACAATCCCTAATGCCTCCTGATAAAATGCGCCAGGGTCTTTATCTGTCGTCAAAATCCGCAAACCACGCATGTCATTAACGACACTTTTGATAGCTTGAACTTCTTTGTCCTCCAATCCATCCGTTGCATTGTCAAACATGCTAAAAAGCTTGCCGCTAACGTAGACTACCGTAAAATTTTCATCATCCATATACTTCGAAAAGTACTTGGAAATCGCATCTGCCTGTGCCGACGCTTGCATACTCATACCCAGAAATAACAGGGCGAATAAAAAACTAAATTTCTTCATGATTTAATTATTTAGATTGACTTGATTATTTTGATTATTTCGACTGTCGTAAGTGCCTCGTAGTAATTAACAAGCACAACAATGCTAACAATTGAGCGAATCGAATCAATCCTTTGTTTTAAAATATTTACTAACTTTTTGGATTTTGACGACACCGCCTGCGGCTTTTTTTGTTCCTCGATTTAATTTTATAGACGCAAAAAGTAATGCCGCTTTGGTTGCTTCAAAGGCTTCTTCGGTATCCTTAATTTCTACCTCAGCCCAGCGTTCGTCTATCGTTTTTTCGGGGGCTGAAATGGTGTTCTTCATCACGACCCAAGCACTAATTAAGATTAAAAACACCGCAGCAATTCTTAGCACACGCCCTCTTAAAACATTCATTTTCAACACCTTACCTTTACCCTCAATTTTAGCAACGACTTTTTCATTAAAATCTATTGCCACAATTTGCTCCTGTTCCTTTTCCAAATATTGAAATAAAGGCTTGAATCTCAAATGCGCTTTTTCAACGGAATTCCCATTAAAATATTCACGCAAAATGGTCTCTTCCCGCAAGGTTGTTTCCCCTGCGAAGTATTTGTCTAATAGGTTTTGCATGTTACTTTTCATAATAAATTATTTATCATATATATTACAGTGTCACTCGACCCGGCGATTTTTTTTTCAGAGGCACTCGGAGATGTATCAAAAGGTTTTCTGACCGAACGCACCCCGATTTTTTTTTTGACGGAGCAAAAGTTAAAAGACAATTTCTGATGCCAAAATCTGCTCGCGCACCTGCTTTCTCGCTCGAAACAAATTAACTTTCACTTGATTTAACGGAATCTCTAATGCTTCCGCAATTTCCTGATACGCCAACCCTTCGATATCCCGTAGATGCATCACCATTTTTTGTTTTTCGGGAAGGGCATTCATCATATTTTCAATCTGCTGCATAGTATCGTTGGTTTCGACAAATTGATAAGGCGTTTGTTGGTCATCCGCTTGGTCAAATTCAGGATTAAACGCTTCCGTTCGCCGGTGTTTTGACCGCAATTTGTCAATGCTCAAATTTTTAGTTAGTCGCATACACCACGCTTCTATATTGGTGATTTCCTTCAATTGCATGCGTTGATTCCAGATTTTCACAAATACCTCTTGCACTACATCTTCAGCTTCAGATGTCTCGCCCACCACCCGTTTCGCCAGGCGATATAGGGTGTTTTTGATGGGTAAAATTGTATTTTGAAATTCTTTGATATTCATTACAACAGGACGACGAAAGCAGGTTAAAAAATGTTACAGCAATTTTAAATTATTTTTTAGTAGTCGGCTTTTTTAATACACTGTAAAATAATTTCCTTTGAATTATGAGAAGCGAGAAAATCGCAA
>CAYUNA010000232.1:0-6952 GCA_964445895.1 uncultured Saprospiraceae bacterium
CTCAAGAATGTTAAGTTATTTACTTCGCGTTCCTAAGGGTATTAAATGTGTTATTATTATTTCATCTTTCCTTAGTAGTAAGTCAAGTTAATTATGATAAGTTGACTTACTACTTAGCTGACAATAATTGATTTATAGTAGTTTTCAAATAGAACGCGGCAAACATAAATTATTATTTTAACATATTTAAATAAATCTATAAATAAAATTAAAATGTATTGATTTTTATGTCTTAAAAATCATGTGGATACAACGGATTATTCGCCTAATAAACCGCCAACGCTGTAATTTCCAAATCCATCTGCCCCTGTCCTAAGTCTATCGGCTTCCACACTTTTCCATAAATAGTTACTGGAATTCGGCTTCCCAAAGAATTCTTGTAATTAGCCCAAAAACTGGCTTCTACTCCATCTTGTGGGATCAACGTTGAAATCCGAATTTTTTCCTTCTGCTGCAAAAACTGATTCACTGGATGTTCTAAAGTTAAACGATAGAAATCATTGTCCCACTGTAACAAAAAATTTCCTTTTAAAATCACCCAATCACTTGCATTTTGCAGTGTTTGTAGTGTTTTTTCTGCTGCTTTTGCTTTCAAATAATCTTCATGTTGTTTAATCTTATCTGGATCAGTATCTACAAAACCAAACTCACTTTCGAGCCGTTCAAATATCAAATTAAATGCCTTAATATTTTCCAATTCAATATCCAATTCTTCCAGTCCTACCGTTACTTGCTGTTGCCGAATCATTTCTTTTTGATACCGCAGAAACATTCCATTTATCGTTGTTTCAGGATATTTTAAAGTAGAAACTCGTTTGCGCCCTTCCATTTTTGAGGCTTCAGCAGACAGCATGTTGTCTAAATTCCCTTTTCCATTTTGCGCATTTTCAGCAGTCACCTCTTCCACCCTTTTTTCAATAATTGGCTCTCGAAAATACTCTTGATAAAAGTTTTGAATTTGCACTTTATCCGCATAGTGAAACGCCACATTTGGAATTTTCAAATACTGCTCTCGCTTCATTTCTTTACTGTCCAAATATTCTACTTCCCGATATGGAAACTCCACAAACTCGACGGCACTAGTTGGCGGAGGATTTAAGTTAAATTGCAAACTCAAATCTTTTTTCATCAATAAAAGACAGCACAATCCAATGAAAAATAGAGCTAAAATTTTAGTCATCGTCAATCCCTTCAATGTCTCCAACAATTGTTTTTTCACAAATTCTAAATAGGTCGTAGTTGTAACTTTCATAGTTTTTGATTTAAAGTTTAGGGCATAGAGCGCCCTTGTTTTAGTCAGCAAATTAATGCAACTAAAAGCCACTATTTTTATAGTCAAACGAAGATTAAATACAGTGTAGCAAAAGTTTCTTTGGTTTTTAAGGAGGGAGAAAATTGCAAATTTTCGACCTCCAATAAAAACAATGCGCGTTGCCTGCGGCAACGCGGGTGGGATTCTTGAGGATGAAAAATGATTTTTGCAAAATCATTTTTCATCCTCAAACTCCTCTTGCTTTAAATGTAAAGAAACTTTTGTTACACTGTATTAAAACTGTGTAAAGTAAGTTTCTTTATGTTTTTAGAAAGGGATTTTAAAAGAGCATGTCTAGGTAGTTAACCCCTTGTTTGAAAAAGTTATCCGTCAATTTTTAAATATTGTTGTTCTGGTAGGTATTGTGTTTTAGAGATGCTTTTGAATAGTGTGTGGAGTAAGAGCATGGTTAAAAATTAAATCCTGATAATTTGCCTAATCAGGAATCTAAAAACTTCTGTTGCCTGTGTTAAAGGTGTTTGTATGTTAATGTTATTTAGCTCACGTTTAGCAACATTAATACAATATCATTTGAGCTACGATATGCACACATCTCGACTTGGTTATTAATTTTATAATTTTTCAAATACAATCCAGTTCTTTAACCGTTTTCTATCTGCCCGCACCACGATTTTCTTTTTTCAGACGGAGCAAAAGATAAAAACTGTACAAAATTCTATCTTATTTTTAGAACATGAAATACCTGTCAAACTTCTTTTTTTAATTTCTATTTACTTGCAGTCACCTCTATTCGATTCCCCTCTGGATCTAAAACCACACTCTCATAATACCCATCGCCCGTTGTTCTTGGTTCGCCCACAATCGAAAATCCATCTCGCCTTAATTCCTCAGTCAAATCATCTACTCTTTCTTTACTTCCTGTCGCAATTGCGAAATGAATAATTCCAATGTACTCCGCCAAAACGTCATTCAAATTATCTGGAACTGTTGGCTTCTTCATCAGTTCCAACCGACATCCACTTTCAAAAGATAAAAAATAAGATTTAAATTGCTTTGTCGGATTATGATATAATTCTCCCGCTTTTGCATGAAAATATTTTTCATAAAATACCTTCATTTTATCTAAATCTTTCACCCAAATTGCCAGATGTTCAATTTTCATGAGCAATATTTTTACAACAATTGAGGGATAAAAACTCCCGGCATTTTCTAGACCACGGCTTCCGCCAATTCCTCCTGGACCTCCTCAAATTCTTCCACTTCTTCATCTTCCAACTCATCCTGTTCTACTCGCAGATTGTCAATAATAAATCGTTGTCGTGCTGGTGTATTTTTACCCATAAAATAAGATAAAATTCCTTCCAAATCTGTATCATCAGACATCACTACCGGCTCCAATCGAATGTCCTCTCCAATAAATCCACCAAACTCATTTGGCGAAATCTCTCCCAATCCTTTGAAACGTGTAATCTCTGCTTTGCCACGCAATTTCTTAATCGCATCCTGCTTTTCGCTTTCCGAATAACAATAAAAAGTTTTCTTCTTATCCCGTACCCGAAACAACGGCGTTTCCAAAATATAAAGATGCCCATTTCGCACCAAATCCGGATAATATTGCAAGAAAAAAGTCAGCAATAATAGCCGAATGTGCATTCCATCAACATCCGCATCAGTAGCAATCACAACTCGATTAAACCGCAACCCATCCAAACCGTCTTCAATATCCAAAGCATGTTGCAATAGGTGCAATTCTTCATTGGTATAAATCTCCCGTCGGGACTGACCAAAGCAGTTTTTAGGTTTACCACGAAGACTAAAAACCGCTTGTGTTTGCACATTCCGCGACTTTGTAATCGACCCACTCGCCGAATCTCCCTCTGTGATAAAAATAGTTGTTGCCAAGCGTTTTTCCTCGGCTGTCTTACGATTACTATCCGAGAAATGCAGGCGACAATCCCGCAATTTTTTATTGTGAACTGATGCTTTTTTATTTCGCTGATTCGCTTCTTTTTTGATACCTGCAATCTCGGTTCGCTCCCGTTCAGATTGCAAAATCCGCTTTTTCAACGCTTCCAAAACGTCTGGATTAGAACGCAGATAATTATCCAGCTTTGAACCTATAAAATCATTGACAAATGTCCGCATCGTCGCACCATCAGGAGCTACTTTTTCCGAACCTAATTTGGTTTTCGTTTGCGATTCAAAAACAGGCTCTTCTACCCGCACACTTATCGCCGCAATGATAGACCCCCGAATATCTCTTGGGTCATAATTTTTGCCCAAAACTTCTCTCACAACTTTCACTATCGCTTCCTTAAAAGCATTTAAATGCGTTCCACCCTGCGTTGTATTTTGACCATTCACAAATGAATAGTATTGCTCACCATACTGCCCACCGTGCGTCAACGCTAACTCAATATCATCACCTTTTAAATGAATAATTGGATAACGTAAGTTCTCTGCATTATTCGTTTTTTTGGTCAACAAATCCAACAAACCATTCTTTGAATACATGGTTTTTCCGTTGAAATTAATCCTCAACCCTGCATTCAAATACGCATAATTCCAAAGTTGATTTTCAACGTATTCTGGACGAAATTTATAGTTTTTAAAAATGGAAGCATCTGGCTTGAAATGTACCATTGTTCCATTTTCTTCCTTGGTTTTTGCTACTTTAGCATCAACTTTCAATACACCGCGTTCAAACTCCGCAACCTTCGTTTTCCCTTCTCGTACCGCCTGTACCCGAAAGTAATCCGACAATGCATTTACCGCTTTTGTACCGACTCCATTCAATCCTACCGACTTCTTAAATGCCTTAGAATCATACTTACCCCCTGTATTAATTTTAGAGACACAATCTACCACTTTCCCCAGCGGAATACCACGTCCAAAATCCCGAATTTGTACTTCTCCTTCCTCGATTTTCACATCAATATGCTTCCCGTGCCCCATCACATATTCGTCAATCGAATTGTCAAAAACCTCCTTAACCAATACATATATGCCATCATCTGCGGCTGAACCATCACCCAATTTTCCTATATACATACCTGGCCGTAACCGAATGTGCTCCTTCCAATCCAGCGAGCGGATATTATCTTCGTTATATTTTACTGCTTGCGCCATACTTTTATATTGCTGTCGTGTTGCTAAATAAGTTTCTCAAAAAGTCATCAAAAGTAAATGATTATTGGCAATTTAACGTAAAAATTTTATTCTTTCCAAATTATAAAAGAGATAACCATTAACTTTGCGCAAATATAGAATACTTTTACCATAACAACAACTATTTGTTTATATATTTTTAATTAAAAACAAAAAATATCAATACTCAAGCATATAAAAATCATCCTGCTCTAAAAACACTCATTAGTGCTTACGAGCGGGAACACAATAACAACATCATATATAGTATCACTTTTTTAGTGATAGGTGGTTTAGTTTACTTATCTTTTTTTACGACTAATGTGTTGGCTGCAATCATCGGTGCAGGGATGGCAGTGACGGGAGGCTGTATGTATTATTTTTTTCAAAAAAACTGGAAAAATGAACATCAAAACCTAGTCCAAATCATTGACCATCAGCCTGAAAAAATCTTATGGGTTTATACTATGGAAACGAATCTTATGCCTTTCGGTTTCAAAGTAAAAGACAAAGGATTAATTTATTTTAAAATGGACGACGGCGAAGATATTTGTATAAAAATGCCTGCTAAAGATTTAAAGTTGGTTTCTCGCTTTTTAAACCGTCTTTTACCCAATGCCACATTTGGATTTTCGGAAGAAAAACAACGCGCTTACGATGAAAAATTGAGACTAAAAAACTAAGTCTCCATCACAGTTTTAAGCATTCTGAATGGTCAATTGTACATGGTAAGTGCTTGGACAGAAATAACTTACACAATTTATGACGGCATCTTTTTTGGATTTTACTTCGTTATTTTTATCAGCAATAGCTAAGGCTATTCCTTCAAAAAATGCCTCGTATAATCACAAAAATCTGCTCGGTCAAAAGTATAATTTATTTCTGTCCAAGCACTTACATTTCTAATTATTAATTGAGAAAATATGAACTTCCTTTTTAAACCGATAGACAACGCTTCCTTAATTTTTATTCGAGTTGTTTTCGGACTCTTAGCCTTCGCGGATATTATCGGAATTTTCAGCTATTACCATATTTATACAGACAGTTTTAATCCAGAAAAATTTCAGTTCAAATACTATGGTTTTGAGTGGGTGCAACCGATGCCCGAGCCGTTTATGTCACTCTTTTTTATCGTGATGATGGGACTGGCAATTTGTATTACAATTGGCAAATGGTATCGACCTGCGATGACGGCTTTTTTTGTCGGTTTTTCGTATATTTTCTTTTTGGAAAAGGCACATTATCTCAATCATGCGTACTTGGTGATGTGGCTAACTTTTGTAATGATTTTCTTGCCTTTGAATCGAAATTTCTCCGCAGATGTCTTAAAAAATCCTGATTTACAAACGAATAGAGCGCCATATTGGTGTCTCTTTGTTTTTCAATTCCTAATGGGTGTTGTCTATTTTTACGGTGGCATTGCAAAGATAAATTCGGACTGGTTACTGAATGCACAGCCACTAAAAATCTGGCTCGGGCAGCGCGGTGACATGCCCCTTTTAGGCTGGATTTGGCAACAAGAAATCACGGCTTGGATGATGTCCTGGGGTGGTTTTGCATTGGACTTTTTTGTTGTATTTTTTCTACTATTTAAACGGATGCGCATCTGGGCTTTTTGCTTCGTTCTGTTTTTTCACTGTGTCAACTTAATTCTATTTCAAATTGGCATTTTTCCCTGGATGTCCCTGGCATTGACGGCACTATTTTTTGAACCTGATTTTCCAAGAAAAATTAACGCTTTTATCATTTCAAAATGGCAAAAATTCAGTAAAATAGAACAATGGTGGAATCGTAAAAGTAATGGCAAAAACCTCCCTCCTCCTACCCTTCCTAACACCGATGAATCTGTCCTTTTGACGATTCAAGAGGAGTCGCAAAATGAGCCGTTTGGTCGTATTAAAAAATGGCGTCTCAATCGCGTTTTAGTTTTTGCTTTTCTAATTCCAATTTGTCTATTTCACCTCACTTATCCGTTTCGACACCATCTCTTAGAAGGCGATGTGGCCTGGACAGAAGAAGGACATCGCTACTCGTGGCGAATGATGCTACGGTCAAAATCAGGCTATGGATATTTCAATATTGTCGATAAAAAAACAGGCGAAAAGGAACGAGTTAGTCCAAATAAATATTTATCAAAAAAGCAAAAACCTAAGATTTATACACATCCTGATATGATATTGCAATTTGCTCATTATTTGGAGAAAAAATACCGAGAAGAACAAGGGAGAGAAGTGGAAGTTTACGCTAAAATCCACGCTAAATTAAATGGCAGAAAGTATCAACAATATACTGACAAAACGGTAGATTTAACGAAAGAAAAGTGGTCTTTTTTTGAGGAATCCACATGGATTGTTCCTCTAAAACAAGATAAATAATTACTTTTTTGCAAAAAGGCTGACTACATTGATTTTCAGAATAACTGCCTGCCCACTTTTTTTTGTAATTTTGACTTTATAAATAGACTTGTAACCCTGTGTAAAAGTCATTTTATATTTTCGAAAAATGGCTAAAGCCATTTTTCGAGAGTAGGTT